>CAJUBY010000001.1:0-26480 GCA_910585055.1 uncultured Christensenella sp.
ATGGATATTCATTTATTTCCACTTCATTTTTGACAGTTACCAAAGTTTTTTCTCTCAACTTATTTATCAAAATATCTTTTACCTTTCGCTCTATATTAAGTCTCCGACAAACGGGAAGTTGTATGTTAAACGATGTTTTCGCCTAATATTATTTTAGGCATTGTGGTTAAACACCTATTCCAACGTTTATAGAATTTTTCTACACCGAGTTTTGAGACTCTTGCATGAGCTTCTTCATTTTCCAGCACCCAATATAAAACATATGTTACCTTGCCGACATTTCTCGTGAGTCGAACAGGCAATTCACCCTCTTTAACAGCATTAAAATCTTTTTGTCGGTGAGTACGTTTTATATAGTGTACATCAATAACACCATCTTGGTTCAAATAAAATTCTGCTACTTCTCTCATTAGTTCTTCAATTTCATCTAACTTGGTAAGTTTTGCCTCATATATGCATATTTCATTAAACATAAAATATCTCCTCAAATTACTGTTTATCGTACAATTATTATAGCAAAAACAAAATTTTAATCAAGCAAACCGTAAGGCACTCCGAGATTTCTCTCAAATACAAAAAATGACCGATAAGATAGCGGTTCTTATCAGTCATCTAATGGTGGAGATGAGGGGAGTCGAACCCCTTTCCGACGCGGGTTTGCGGGGACATCTACAAGTTTAGTTTATCGCTCGGTGTCCGGATAGGGACCGCAACAAACAAAAGTCCGGATCCGCAAGGTCTTGATACTCGGCGCGGAACGACCGCCGCCGCGTCGAGTTGCCTACCGTTGAATTACGCCCGCCGAACCGCCGATAGGTAGCGGAGACGAACGCCGTAGCTAGATTAAGCTGCGAATGCCATTGCCGGAGCCGCAACCGGAGCCGCGAACTTCATGACTTTGGCGTTTTCGTTTTTGTTGGCAATTATAGCCTTTTGCGTTTTTAGGTAGACGGCCCTACCACTTGCTTTCCGTCGCTACGCCGCGCCGTCGAAGCCTATACATCCCCATGTGCATACATTATACAATAAACTCGGCGGATATGCAAGCGTTTCGCCGATCCGAACGATCATCTGCCTTCCGCACACTGTTTTTGACAGTTTCCGACATTTTTCGACCGTCTGCAGAACTACATAACAATGCCTGACAGAAGTCTTGTAGTAAGCGAAGCCATAGTCTTAGCCGGGGTCTGACAGTCTTTTTTCATCCATTCGCGCATTATCGAAGCTATCCCGGCAGCCGCAAAATTCAAATAATAATCGGAAAGCAACGGATCGAACGACACGGAATTATGCAGTGTTTCTATCATTTCCACTTCGACGAACTCGCGAATTTTTTCGGTGATAAAATCATATAAATCGGGATCGAAAAATATCGCGGAAAACTCGCGTGTACACAAAATATATTCATACCAATACAAATAGATCTTCCGTGCGCCCGAAGTCTTGAAATCGTATTTCTGCATAAAATCGTAAAACACCTGGTCTACAAGCCGTTCCACCACTGACGTTTTCGACCGAAAATTCCTATAAAACGTTTTGCGCGCTATACCTGCTCTGTCGCATATTTCGGTGACGGTTATCTGCGAAAACGGCATCGTTTCCAACAACTCGAAGAGCGCGGAAGTTATAAGGTCCATCGACCGTACACGTCCGGCGTTTATTTTCCTCTTATCCACATCGCTGTTCATATCATTCTCCCTTTTTAAGTTCGGCGTAAAGCGTTACGTCACAAAAGTTCGCCTATCTTACCGATCAAGCTGTTTTTAAACCCGCTTAACTCGGTAATGTTTATTACGATTATGTTGTCCGCACCACCGCGAAAATATCCGACAAAGCCTGCGGCGGGATACACTGTAAGCGATGTTCCGCCTATAATAAGAAGATCTGCATCGCTTATAGCCTCCGCCGCACCGTTTACGGCAGCTTCCGGCAAACTCTCGCCGTACAGCACAACGTCCGGTTTTATAATTCCGCCGCAATCGCAAATCGGAACGTTCGGCGCAAACCTTATAACGTCGTTGAGTCCAAACCGTTTGCCGCAACGCAAGCACCGGTTGCTTTCGACCGTGCCGTGAAGTTCGAAAACATTTTTGCTGCCTGCGGCTCTGTGCAAGCCGTCGATATTTTGCGTAACGACGGCGAGCAGTTTGCCTTCCATTTCCCACTCCGCAAGCTTTATGTGGGCTGCATTGGGCACGGCGTCGCGGAATATCATTTTGTCAAAGTAAAATTTGTAAAACTCTTCGGTGTGCGAATAAAAATATTCCGCAGACAAAACCGTTTCGGGCGGCACGGTATATTTACGCGAATACAATCCGTCCACACTCCGAAAATCGGGTATACCGCTTTCGGTCGAAACTCCGGCGCCACCGAAAAACACGATCTTACGCGCGTCGGCTACACGCGCTTTATACTCTGCCGCGGTCATTACGACAACCGCTCCGTGCCGTACAATCCGGCATTACGCAATGCCCCGAAAAACTCATCGGGACTATTTATAACGCAATCCGGATCGAATGTTCGCAAAACGTTTTCGTCGCGGAATCCCCACGTAACGGCGACGACGGGCATACCGCACGCGGCGGCGGTTTTCATATCGGTCTCGCCGTCGCCGATATATACTGCTTTTTCCGCCGCGGATCCCAACGATCGTAACGCCTCGTTCACACCGTCGGGCGCCGGCTTCGGTCTTATCCCCGGTCTTGCGCCTACCACAACGTCCACGGTACCGAAAAATCTTTCTTTTAATTCCTTTGCCGCACCTTCGTATTTGTTTGTGACGATCGCAGACTTCAGACCGCACGCTTTTACACGGTCCAGCAGTTCGGGGATGCCGTCGTACGGCTTAGTCAGATCGGCGTTATGCTTATCGTAATATTCGGTGAATACCGCCAAACACGCATTAAATAGCGACCGATCGTCGAACGTTCCGTTTTCGAGATCGGGTTCTTCTCCCGTTGTCGCAAAGTACAAAGCGCGTTCCATTAGTTTGGGAACGCCGTTCCCTACATATCTTCGTACTCTGTTTCTGTCGAACTCGCCGTAACCGAATGTCTTGAGCGAATGGTTTACCGCCGACGTAAGATCGTCGAGCGTATCGAGAAGAGTTCCGTCCAGATCGAAAATTACAGTATCAATCATATATCGCCGCCTTTAAAATTTCGTCGGCATGCGCCGCCGCGCCGCCGTCCGTATGGATAAACGCTATCCCGAAATCCGCCGCACCTTTCCCGTCGCTCGTAAGATCGTCGCCGATCATTACCGCGCCGCCCTTATCTATGCCGAATTTATCGAAAAGCATCCCGAAAAACGCCGTATCGGGTTTTCTACAACCGCAGTCCGAACTTAAAAGTATACCGTCGAACATATTTTTCAGCCCGAATTGTTCGATCTCGCCGCATGTAAACGCCGATTGCGCGTTACTCAACAAAAACAGTCCAGCACCGCCACCGCGCAGATCAGCGAGCAGTTTTTCCGTTCCTTCGAAAAGCCGCATGCGCTTTACCGATCCGCGCCGCATAAGCCGCAACGCTTCCTCCGCATCGGCTGTCGTTATATTTCCGCCGACACTCGACGCTATGCGCATAAATTGCTCGACGCAGTCGCATTCGGGATAAGCGAACACGCCGGACTTCGCGTTCTCGCCGAACCTCGCCGTACACTTATCGTATTCGTAACACAGCCGCCGCCAATCTGCAGTTATCCCGCGCCCGGCGAAATACTCGACTACGGGCGCCCATGCCGCTTCGCAATGCTCGTCCGTTTCGATGTCGATAAGAGTATTATACAGATCGAATATAAAATCCCTCACGCCACTATTATATACGTTCTGTAACCTTTTAGCAAGATGTTTTACAAATAAGTCTTATTATTTTTTTAAAATATCGACGTTTAATAATTGATCGCATGTAACTTGAAAAATATCGCTCAGTGCGGCAAGTTCTATATCGGTAACAAAGCGCTGTCCGCTCTCTATACGCTGAACGGCATTTTTATCTACGTCTATGCCATTCAACTGTAACGCCTCGGCGAGCATACGCTGAGACATTTTCGGCTGACATCCTTTCCGCAGTATGCATACCGCTTTACCGCATATATTATTTCTATCGCCTTCCGCTTTGTTTTTAAACATTTTTATCCGATCTTGACATTTATACCTGACAAATGTATTACCTTATAATATGCAAGATGACATTCACTAAATGTCATTTTGTATGCACAAAAGGAAATAAGATCATGTTCTGTTCTAATTGCGGAAGCAATCTTTCCGAGGAAGACAAATATTGTCCGAAATGCGGTACACTTAATCAACAAAGCAGGTTGTCGCATACATCGGTACCGCCGGATTATTTTAAACAAGATATACCTATAAAACAAACAAAAAGCGATGACAATAATTTTGCTATACTGGGTTTTGTGTTCGCGTTTATTATTCCCATAATCGGTCTTATTTTATCGATAATGGGCATGAAAAAGTCCGACAATCAAAGTTTGGCGGTTGCCGGTTTTGTGATAAGCCTGATTTTTATTATAATATGTTTTATACTGATATTGACCGTTTGTATCACCGCCTACTCGGTTTCGTCTTATCCGTCGTACTATTATTAAGAAACAACAATAATGCCGCCCGTCGAAATCCATTCGGCGCGGCGGCTTTTTTATCTGAAACAATTATTGTAAAGGCTTAAATTACGGCGGCGGCAAATCGGTTATGATCCGACCTTCGCCAAACGGTGGATCGTAGCCGAATTTCGGATGACCGCGAATAAAATCGTAAACTGTACACGGTACAGCTTTTTTACCGTACATATATCCTGTAGAGCGAAATTTTCGGCAATAAAAATATTCAAACGATTTTAAGGGTTTTGAGATACTCCTTTACGTCCGGAGCTATCCTGTAGCTTTCTCTAGCTTTTTGGATCGCCTTATTATGTACGAACTTCGGGAAAGTCTGCAACGTAAACAGCGGCAGAGTTTTGCCGTAAAACTTGATAAGACATTCCGCAAGCAGCCAAGCCGCCGCCATATCCACGTAGTATTGTCCGTACTCCATGTGAGCCAGCGTATCCAAAATCGGATCGATATAGCGATCGCTCAAACACCGACCCATCATAATTATGATATACATGCGCTTTTCGTATTGACCGTTTCTGTCCGTCAGATAACGGAAATCTTTCCACAGCGCGTCCGGATCCGCCCAATCGAGACACGGTACCACGCAGTCGACGTGCGCCCACGAACCGAAAAGCGGTATCAACCGCATAAGGTATCCGCGCGTTTGCTCGTAATCGCCTTTTCGCGCCGCGAGACAGCCGGCAAAAAGCACCGATTCGAAAGTGTGTTCTTTTTCCGCAAAGAAATCGTTCAGGATCACCGTCCGGCAGTTCATGGGCACGGACTTTGCAAGTTTTTTTATGACGGGTATACGAACGCCGAGCGTTTTATATTCGCTTTTGGCGATCGGATCGTTGAACGCCTTGTATTTTTCGTCGATATTTCCGTGCAGCTCCGTCACACACAGGTCGTATGTTTCGTACATTATAATCCTCCGTTACGCTTTTTCGAGAATTTCCAGATAGTTGCGGCATTCGGCTTTTGCGCCGCCGAGATCGTGTTCCCTGTAATTTCCGCATTCTTCCCGTTTTGCGCCCGGTACCTCGTCCAGTTCGAGCGCACGGCGGAACTCGCGTTTAATAAGTCCGACGACCGCAGGTCTGTCCATGCCGACCGTCAAAAGATAAAAACCGGTTCTGCAGCCCATCGGACCGAAATACACTATATTCGATCCGAACTCGGAATTGCGCAGACACGTAGCCAGCATATGCTCTATCGAATGCAGCGCAGCCATATCCAGAAAATCGCCTGCATTGGGCTTTTTGAACCTCAGATCCCAAGTCGTGACGCCGTTTTGCGTACCGCTTTCGTACAGTCCGGGCATGAGCCTGTCATGATCCTTTTTAAAAGATCCTATTTTTTCGAGTTGTTCCATAACTTCTCCTTTACGCGTTTGCGAACTGCGAATTGTACAGCTCGGCGTAAAATCCGTTCTGCTTCAACAATTGCTCGTGGTCGCCTTTTTCTATAATATCTCCGTCCTTAAGCACGAGGATGACGTCGGCGTTCTTTATAGTGGACAAGCGGTGCGCGATCACAAACGAAGTCCTGTCCGCCGTCAGTTTGTCCATTGCTTCCTGAATGGCAAGCTCGGTACGCGTATCGACGTTGCTCGTCGCTTCGTCGAGTATCAAAAGCGGCGAATCCTTTATCATGGCGCGCGCTATCGTAAGCTGCTGCTTCTGCCCTTCGGAGATCTGCGAGCTTTCGCCTATCACCGTATCGTAACCGTCGGGCAGACACGAAATATAATGCGAAAGTCCTACGGCGGCGCAAACTTCGTCGAGCTGTGCATCCGTAATGCCGGTCTTATTATACACCAAATTCTCGCGTATGGTGCCCTCGAAAAGCCAAGTATTTTGCAATATCATATCAAACAGATCGTGAACTGTGCTCCGTTTCATATCCTTTACCGACACGCCGTCTACGCGTATATCGCCGCCGTTAAGCTCATAAAACCGCATGAGAAGGTTGACAATAGTCGTTTTTCCGGCGCCCGTCGGTCCTACGATGGCTACCTTTTGTCCGCCTTTGAGCTCCGCCGAAAATCCGTGGATTATCTCCTTGTCGGGCGAGTATCCGAATCTTATATTATCGAAAGTCACGTCGCCTCTTACAGTATCGACGCGCGCTGTCTTATAGCTCTCGTCGGGCATTTCTTCACTGTCGAGTATGCCGAATACCCTGCGGCTCGCCGCCGACGCCTGCTGAACGGACGTCATCACCTGCGCGATCGTTCCGAGCGGCTGCGAGAAAAGCCGCGCATAGATAACGAACGCCATTATGATGCCGACATTCACCGCCTTGCTTCCGCTTATTATAAGAGATATACCGACGACGAATATCAATACGTACGACAGGTTGCCGACAAAACTCATTATCGGCTGCATTAAGCCGGACAAAAACTGCGATTTCCAATCACTCGTGCGCAGCCCGTCGTTTACCTTGCCGAATTTCTTTCGCGCGGCATGCTTGCCGTTATAGGCTTTTACTACCGCGTGTTGCGTAAACACTTCTTCTATCTGTCCGTCGAGCTCGCCGAGCTGTTCCTGTTTTGCATCGAAATGTTTTTGAGATGTTTTGAGTATAACAGCCATAAATACAAATCCGAGCAACGAAGAACCTATGGTCGTAAGCGCGAGTATCGCGTTGGTCTTGAACATCATAACGACCGTTCCCAAAAACAGCGCGACCGCGGAAACGAGATTTGCCGTGCTTTGACTCAATGTCTGCGATATCGTATCGACGTCGTTTGTCATTCGGCTTAGCACATCGCCGGTGGCGGTAGTGTCAAAGTAATTCAGCGGCAGCCTGTTTATCTTGCGATTCATGTCGCTGCGCAGATCTTTGCTTATTTTCTGCGTAACGGTAGCCATTATAAACTGCTGACCGTACGAAAGCACCGCGCCGACGCCGTAGACGATAACAAGCCCTATGCAAATATCGAAAATAACGGTCATCTCGATACTGCCCGAAAGCCCTGATTTTATGGTGTTGGTAAGATCGGATATCTTATCCGGACCGATTATCGAGCATACCGCGCCGCCGACCGCGAGCAATATCGCAAGTATTATGACAGGCAGATAACCTCTGCAATACATTATAAGTTTGCCGAAAGATTTAAAATCGGCTTTTTCGGGTTTACCGCCTTTTACATTTCTCATTACGGGGGGCATATTACAACTCCTCCTTCGACAGCTGCGAAAGCGCTATTTCTTTATATACGGGGCATGTGCGCAAAAGCTCTTCGTGCCTGCCCATGCCGACTATGCGACCGCGATCGATAACCGCGATCTTATCCGCGTTCATTATCGTACCTATGCGCTGAGCGACGATAACGACCGTAGCGTCGCCGCAACGCTCTTTTATGTTTTTGCGCACCGTCATATCGGTCTTGTAATCGAGCGCGGAAAAAGTGTCGTCGAATATCATAAGCTCGGCGTTTTTGTACACCGCGCGCGCAATCGAAAGACGCTGCTTCTGTCCGCCCGAAAAGTTGGTGCCGTCCTGCGCGACCGACGCGTACGTTCCTTTTTCCAGTCCGTTTACAAACTCCGACGCGCAAGCCGTATCCAACGCGGCATTCAGCCGTTCTTCGTCCGCGTCGCCGCTGCCGTAAGCGACGTTTTCCCGAATGTCGCCCTTAAACATAACGGCGCGCTGCGGCGCCAACGCTATCGCGCCGCGTAAGACCTCCTCGTCATAGTCCTTTACGTTTACTCCGTTGAACAGCACTTCGCCGCTGTCGACGTCGTAAAACCGTTCTATAAGATTGACTACGGTGGATTTGCCGCTGCCCGTCGCGCCGATAAAAGCCATAGTCTCTCCGCGTCCGACGGCAAAGGATATGTCAGACAGTACTTTTCCGTCACTGCGATCGTACGAAAAACCGACGTTTTTGAATTCGAGAACGGGCGTATCGGATAAGTGCGGAATTTCTTTTACCGTACCGCTTCTGACAGAGCGGTGCGTTATAAGCACGTCGCGTATGCGCTTGCCCGATACCATGCACCGCGGAAGTATCATAAATATCATGATCAACAGCATAAACGCCATTACCACCTGCATGGCATACTGAGTGAATATAGTCATATCCGCAAACAGCATGCCTTTTTCGGCGGTGGGCGCGTCGTTTATGAGCAGCGCGCCTATCCAATAGACTATAAGCGTAAGTCCGTTTAGACACACCGTCATTATCGGGTTCATCAATCCGAGCCAACGCGACGTAAAAAGTTGGTTGCGTTTGACTTTGTCGTTTACCTTTTCGAATTTGGCGGCTTGATACTCTTCCGCGTTGAACGCGCGCACCACGCGCACTCCGGTTATGCTTTCGCGCGTAGCCGTGTTAAGATCGTCGGTAAGCTGTTGGATCTTCTTGAACTTGGGATAGCATATAAGCACGAGCGCCGCCACCGCCGCCACTATCACAGCTACGACTACAGCCGTAGCTACGGTCCATTCGACGGCAGTCGACGATATTTTGGTAATCGACCACACTGCCAGCACAGGCGCCTTTATAAGAAGCTGCAAACCGACCGCGACAAACATCTGCATCTGCACTATATCGTTGGTGGTACGGGTTATAAGGCTTGCCGAGCCGAATTTGTTTATTTCCGCCGCGGAAAACGACGTTACCCTGTCGAACATCGCCTTACGCAACGTGTTTGCATAGTTCGCCGCCGTACGCGCCGCAAAAAAACCGCATACCGCCGAACACGCCGCGCTCGCAAACGCGTACAAAAGCATAAATCCGCCGTTTTTCCAAACCGCCGTCATCGTCGATGCGCCGGACACTATCTCCGTCATAAGCTTTTCGGTATATTCCGGCATGGTAACGTCGAAATACACCTGCGCCACTACGAACCCGGCACACAAAAATACTGTCAGCCAATCGCGCGCCCTCAAATATCTTAAAAGTCCGAACATCGCAACTCCTTTTGTTATAAAGTTTTGTTATCGCTGCCGCCTGCCGCGCGCTCTCCGTTTTTGATCACGAGCGCTTTGTTGATGGCGGACGCAATGCGGATAAATTCGTTCATATCTTTTTCTCCCACGGTATCAAACAGATATTCCACATTGTCGAATATCTCCTTGTCGCAGCGCGCTATCTCGCGCCTGCCGGAGTCCGTCAGCTTTACATTGATACGCCGACGGTCTGTTTCCGAAGTCCTACGCTTTACATACCCCTTTTTTTCGAGCACGTTGAGCGCCGCCGCAACGCGCGGAGTGCTTATCCCCAAAGTATTGGCTATATCGCCTGCCGCAGTATCGCCGTCCGCGCCGTCAAGCATGTGCATGACCATGTACATGCCCCTTTCGCTGTCGTCCAGCTCCTTAAAAAAATCCTTGGGTCTGTTTTCGTAAAACCTTTTCAAAAAATCACGTACCCTTTGCCGAGCGTCCATCGTATCACCCTCCGAAATTATCTAACACCATTAGCTAATAGTGTTAGATAATATTATATATGCTTGCATTTCCGCTGTCAAGCGTTTTTACATGCTTTTTTGCATAAAAATCTTCGGTATATTTGTATTTTTTTGAATAAGCACTTGACAGCACGCCTTGCCGATGATATAATTGCCGCATATTATAAATAAAGGAAGTAATTATGAAAAAGATTGCAACGGCGGCAATAGCCGTCTTTTCGTGTTTGATTTTTTTGTCGCCTACAGCGACGCCGCCACGCGTACATGCCTCGGAGTATCGTAGCGACTGTCTTTACGTTTACACCTGCGAGCCTACGCTAACAGACGACGATTTCCGACAAGCCGGCGGATCGATACCCGACCGCTTACCTATCGCTCCGTCAGAGTTCTACGGTGCATTACAACAAGGCATTTTCGAGCCGAATGACCGCCTTTATTTTATTTTGGAAATGGACGGACTGTATACCGATGACACGACGCTGGCGAATCAATTTATACAATGGCGCGACAAAGGCGTGTGCATAATGCTTATAACGCATTACGACGAACGACTCATCGGCGACAATATGGAGCCGGACGATATCCGTATCGACTATATGAATTATGCCAACGTATTTTTGTGTTTGGACGTGTTTTACGACTTTGCGACCGATGTTTTGGCAAACACTATAATAGACACTCAACGATTTAACGACGAGAGTTGGATAGACAAAACTACCAACAAAACGGCGTTTAACGGCACGATCGTTTTGGATAAATTCTTTACCGACTACATGCCTGCAGAAAAAACAGTCGATTATTTTTACATATACAATTATTATTGGAGAATCAAACATTCCGCCGAATACCCTTCGGACACGCAACTATGGCGCCATTCGCTGTGCGAAGTCGAAAGCGGCTGGTATATGAAAAAAAGCTGGTACGATTACAATGAGCGTGCCACGGAAGCAAATTTATGGAACAATCGTACCGGGGAACCGATTCTCGATACGCCGTACTTTTTCGTAAGATCGGTCAAGCCGCTTAACCGAAGTATGCAGGCGGAAGTAGAAACAGCGGAAGATCTCGGCATATCATATTGGGATTATACATTTACGACAGATCCCGGCGAATCGGGTTATCTTCCGTCGGAAGAAGATTTTCGCCAAATGAAAAACGATTATTTATATGCATTCTTCTCCGGGGAGGATATACCGCATGAACCGAAATAAATCAAGATGTGCGTTTGTCCTGTGTATCGCGTTGATAACGCTTGCGATCGGCGCGTTTGCGCTTTCCGGCTGTAAAAGCGAGACCGACGACGGTAAAAAAGAGTGTGTTCACCGTTGGACGGACGAATGGGAGTCGAACGGAACGTCGCATTTCCACACGTGCCTGCTGTGCGACAAAAAGAAAGACGTATATCACTGCGATTTTCACAACTCGCTTTGTAATGTCTGCGGCAATTCGACGGTATACGGAGACGCCGCAATTATAACCGAATACGACGAATATTTCGGCGCGGTACCGGAGCCGGGATATTTGTTTAGGCTTACCGATAAATTCGAAGGCGAGTATTTCGAATTCCCTTCCGAATTTGCCGGCAAGCCGATATATCAAATAAGCTCTACGTCTAAAAAATTAAAAAAATTCAAAATTCCCGATTCCGTTAAAGTTTTCGAGAACGCCGGTTTTAAAAATTGCACATCTCTTACAGAGGTAGATATACCGGCTACGATAGATGCACTGCCTGCCGAACTATTTTTCGGATGCACGGCGCTGTCCAAAGTCGTACTTCACGACGGATTAAAGACAATAGGCGGCATGGCTTTCGGACGCTGCACGGCGCTGCGGCAAATAACGGTACCCCGTTCGGTAAAAGAAATGCGCGAGACTGTGTTTTACGAATGTACGGCTCTGTCCGAAATGGTAATACCCGATTCGGTGGAGACATTACGCGGCGGTACGTTTATAGGCTGCACCGCGCTCGAAAAAGCGGAAATATACGGTAAAGGAGACCACCTGACCTTGTCCTCGACGTTCAGAGACTGCCGATCGCTTACGGAAGTGATCCTGACAGACAACGTCGCGATCCTTGCCGGAACCTTCCAAAACTGCAGTTCGCTCAAAAACGTCGTCATACCCGATTCGGTGACCGAATTAAGATCTTCCGTATTCCAAAATTGCAGTTCGCTCAAAAACGTCGTCATACCCGATTCGGTGACAGAAATAGGCGACAACGCGTTTCACAAATGCGCAAAACTGACAAGCGTAAAATTGCCCGCCGATATACAAACTGTGGAAAGTATGGCGTTTGCCGAAAGCGGACTTACCGATTTGACCGTTTCCGAGTCTTCCGCAAATACTTTAACTTATGCCGCAAATTCCTGTGTATCGGATACGCCTTGGTATGACGATCAACCCGACGGTCCGGTATATTTGGGAAAAGTACTCATCGACATTAAAGGAACACCGGCGGACGGAACGTTTATAGACTATATACGCGACGATACCGTCGCGTTGGGCTTTAGGTCCACCGCAAATTTAAATAACTACAAAGGCGTGATCGGTTTTATAATTCCGCCGTCGGTCAAATATATTTGGGACGGCAATTTGTTATACAATAATGTAACGAGCATGGTCCTGCCGGGCACGGTCGAATGTATCTTTTTATCTTCATTTACGGTTGGGACGACGGTATATACCGACGCCCAACCGATTCCGCCGCTGTGGTTTTTGTATCATCCTGCCCATATTCGTTTCGGCAACAATACTTATATGTTTTACGGCTGCACGCTGTCTGACGACAAGAGTTACGTCGTATCCATTACCAAATCCGGCGATTGCATTCAAAAAAATCCCCAACACAATATTGCGGAATTACAAATACCCAAAGCGCCGTTGCGCAAGGGATATGTTTTCGTCGGCTGGGCGGTAACGCCGAACGGCAACGCCGAATACTACATGGAAACGCTTGCCGACGCGCCCGACGGAACGCTGTATGCCGTTTGGGAAAAAGTCGAGTAATATCTGCCGTACGGTCGTTCGATCTCAAACGGTACACGCGTATGATCTTATAGAAAAAAACAAACACACGTAATCGTTGCGTTTGAACCGAATACAAACAATATATAAACAATATTTCATATCAAACACAAACGCGGTTTCGGACTTTCGTTCAAAACCGCGTTTATCTTTGACTTAAGCTCATTTAAAGCATCGGATTTTTGTATGCTATTCTTCTCCGTGCGGATCGTGACCGTCGTCTTCGGGGAAATCCGCGGGGTCGTATTCTATGCCGTTTTTGTCATAATAATCCTTTATCGCCGCGCGGATAGCCTGTTCGGCGAGCACCGAGCAATGCAGCTTGTGCGCAGGCAGTCCGTCCAGCGCTTCTACGACTGCTTTGTTGGTAAGCTCCAGAGCCTGCTCTATGGGTTTGCCCTTAATAAGTTCGGTCGCCATCGACGACGACGCGATAGCGCTTCCGCAGCCGAACGTGTTGAATTTGATGTCCGTGATAACGCCGTCCTTTACCTTTATATACATCTTCATTATGTCGCCGCAGCGCGCATTGCCTACTTCGCCGATTCCGTCCGCATCGTCGAGCTTGCCTACGTTGCGCGGATTGCGGAAGTGATCCATTACCTTTTCGCTGTATAATGCCATGTTTATTCTCCTGTAGATCTGTTTGCGATCGAACATTCGACCGTAGCTTTACAATAAGTGCGGTTTTTCGCCGTTTTCCAGCGCTTCCCACACCGGTGAGATATTGCGCAGATACGCGACGACCTTAGGCACCGTTTCGACTATAGCGTCGGCGTCGGCGTCCGAGTTGTATTCCGACAGACTGATGCGCAGGCTGCCGTGCGCCACTTCGTGCGGAAGTCCGAGCGCAAGCAAAACGTGCGACGGATCGAGCGACCCGGACGTGCAAGCCGAACCGCTGGACGCGCATATCCCTGCGTCGTCGAGCAGAAGCAACAGGCTTTCGCCCTCTATACCTTCGAAACACATATTGACTATGCCGGGCAGGCGTTTGTTTCTGTCGCCGTTAAGTTTGGAATGCGGAATACGCGACAGTCCGGATATTATCTTATCGCACAGCCTGCGTTCCTTTTCGGCGTTGGCGTTCATGTTATCGCAGGCGTCGTCCAAAGCCGCCGCCATAGCGGCGATACCGGCAAGATTTTCCGTTCCGGCTCTCCTGCCCTTTTCCTGAGCTCCGCCTTCTATAAAAGACGCAAGCGGCACGCCGCGGCGGACGTACAGAGCGCCGACGCCCTTTGCGCCGTGAAACTTGTGCGCCGACAGCGACAGCATATCGATATCCATAGCCTTAACGTCCACGGGCACATGCCCTACGGCTTGGACCGCGTCGGTATGGAACGTTACTTTGCGTTCGCGGCACAGCGCGCCTATCTCGGCTATAGGCTGCAAAGTTCCTATCTCGTTGTTGGCGAACATAACGGTGACGAGCGCGGTGTCCCGGCGTATTGCGTTCCCGACCTGCGCCGCGTCGATCACACCGTTTTCGTGAACGTCGAGATAAGTAACTTCAAACCCTTCGCGCTCCAACTTTTTAAGCGTATGCAAAACGGCATGGTGCTCGAACGCGGTCGATATTATGTGTTTTTTGCCGCGCTTTGCGCCGTTATACGCCGCCGACCTTATAGCTTGGTTATCTGCCTCGCTTCCGCCGGACGTAAAATAAATCTCTGCCGGATCGGCGTTGAGCCTTGCGGCTATCCTCGCACGGAACCCGTCCAAAGCCTCTTTCGCCTTTTGCCCTGCCGTATGGAGCGACGACGGATTGCCGTAAACTTCCTTTAAATAGAGCGTCATTGCGTCTATTGCGACGTCGCTCATCGCGGTGGTCGCGGCATTATCCGCATATACGGTTTTGATCTCGGAGTTTTTCAATTTTAAATTCCTATTGAATTAGTATGAATTAGTTTCAATGTTATTATAAGACTTGACCGGAAATTTGTCAATTATAATGCGGCGGATAACGGAAAAATTTTGCACGAAAAAACCCCGTACGGTACGGGGCCTTTATCGATCAGATGTTTAACAAGCGCAGAATGTGTTTGCTGACGATCATGAGGATGAGGTCGATCAACCATATGATCCAGAAACCGAGGAACAAACGGAGTATTCCCGCTACGATCTTACCGTCGGTAATACGCGTAACAACGCCGCAGATCCACGCCGTAACGGGGATTATAGCGAGGATAACGCTTACGATGTAAGAAAGACCGAAGTAATCGCTCTTAGCCATGGTATTCATCTCCTTTAATTATTTTGGTGTTTTCATTATACTATGTATATGCGGCACTGTCAAGTATATTTCCCAAAATTAACACACATAAAAAAGCGGAACGCCAGACGGCGGCGCGTATTCGCGTTACACTTGACAGCCCCTCGATGTTATGATATAATCTTAAAAAAATGGAAAACACGGAAGCGGAAAGACTGGATATAGAAAAAACTCTCGCGTACCTTACGCTCGACGAGAAAGTGCGTATGCTGTCGGGAGACGGGATGTGGCATACGTTCGGCACGGGCGAGCTTCCGCGCGTGCGCATGGCTGACGGACCGAACGGGCTGCGAATGACGGACGGCGCGTCGGCTTCCGCCGTGCCGGCGACATGTTATCCTTCTCCGTCTATGCTTGCAAACAGCTGGGATCCGGCGCTGCTTTACGGCGTGGGCGCGGCTATAGGCAAAGAAGCGACCGCTATGGGCGTAAATCTTTTGCTCGCGCCGGGACTGAACATAAAACGCGATCCGCGCGGCGGACGTAATTTCGAATATTATTCGGAAGATCCGCTGCTTTCGGGCGAGCTGGGCAAAGCGTTTGTATCGGGCGTGCAATCGACAGGCGTGGGCGCGTGCATAAAGCATTTTGCCGCCAACAACGGCGAAACATTGCGCATGTATTACGACGCGGTAATAGACCGCCGCGCCTTGCACGAGATCTATTTAAAACCGTTCGAGCTGGCGCTTGCCGCAAAGCCCGCCGCGGTGATGGCGGCGTACAACAAACTAAACGGCGAATACTGTTCGCAGAACGGGTACCTGCTTACCGACGTACTGCGCAAACAGTGGGGATACGGCGGCGTTGCGCTCTCCGACTGGGGCGCCGTGCACGATCGCGCCGCGGCGCTTCGCGCGGGGCTGGATCTTGCGATGCCCGATTCCGGCGGACGGTACGAAAACACGATATATGCCGCGCTGGAAAATAACGAGATAACGGAAGACGATATAGATACGGCGCTGCGCAGACTGATAAAACTTATAGACGACGTTTATCTGGAACCGTACGGCGATTACGATTCCGAGCAGCACGAGCGCGCCGCATATAACGCCGCGGCGGCAAGTATAGTAATGCTTAAAAACGACGGCGGATTTTTGCCGCTTACAAAAAATATGAAGGTCACCGTGTGCGGCGAGCTTGCCGAAACGGCGCCCGTACAGGGCGGCGGCAGTTCGCACGTAACCGCAGTCGGAGGACTTTCGCCGCTGGAAGCGTTCGGCGCGCGCGCGGTATGCGTTCAGTACTGCCGCGGCTACACTTCGGCGGATCCCGACCGCAACGCCGAACTCATACGCGAAGCCGTGGGAAACACTGCCGACAGCGACGCGGTAATAGTTTTTGTGGGTCAGCCGGCTCCGCACGAGGGCATAGACCGCGAATCACCGGAACTGCCGCCCGAACAGAACAAACTAATCTCCGAACTTACCGCGGCAGGCAGAAAAGTCGCGGTGGTGCTATGTTCCGCCGCGCCCGTGCTTATGCCGTGGGTAAACCGCGTATACGCCGTTATCTATGCCGGACTCAACGGCAGCGGCGGCGCGCTCGCCGCGGCGGACGCGCTGTACGGCAGGATAAACCCGTGCGGTAAACTTGCGGAGACCTTCCCTGCCGACATGTCGGAACTCGATCCCGACTTCGGCGCGGCGGTGCGTCCGTACCGCGAAAGCATTTTCGTCGGCTACAGATATTACGACGCGGTAGGCAAGCGCGTGCTGTTCCCGTTCGGGCACGGAATGTCGTTTTCGGAAATAAACTACGACGGCATAGACGTAACGCGCGCAGGCGACGCCGAATTCGACGTTACGATAACTCTGTCCAACCGATCGGTGCGCGACGCGTACGAAACGGTGCAGATATACGTCGCGGACTGCACGGGCAGGATAATGTGCGCAAAAAAACAGCTTGCCGCTTTCCGCAAAGTTTTTGTGGAAGGTCAGACTTCGACGTCCGTAACGGTACGACTCGACCGTCGCGCCTTTGAGTTTTACAATACAGCCGCCGACGCCTTTGATGTAGCAGACGGCGAATACAATATAATAGTAGCGGCGTCCGCCGCCGACGTAAAGCATACCGCCGCCGTAAAAGTAAAGGGCAATTTTTTCGGGCGTATCTCCGCGCCCCCGGCTTACGCGCAACCGCGCCTGTCGGAAATAACCGACGCCGACTTCGAAGCCCTTTCCGGGATAAAAATAGCGCCGCCGCCCGTTCCTGCCGTAAAAGGCGGTTACACATTGGACAACTGCATCGACGATATAAAACATACCCTGCCCGGGCGTATCGCCAAAATGTCCGTAATGCGCCGCGCAAAAAGCATAGGCGCGGAAAACAGCCCCGAACGTCTGGCGTTTATAGCTAACGCGATGTTCACGCCGCTGTACGCCGTGAGCATGATGTCGGACGGCGCAATGCCGCTCAGTCGCGCCGTCGGGCTTACGGAAATGGCAAACGGGCATTTCTTTAAAGGACTGCGGCTTATCTTAAAAAAACAGTGACCGCGCGGCACAGTGCGCGCCCGATCTAACTCGGTCATATACATAAACCGTCATATCCGCACATTACTACACATTTGCCGCCGGTCGACAACATTATCCGACATTAGTACACGACCGTTTACGATCCGGCACGGTTTTTTACGACAGGTCACATTCGCCGACAATTATTTACAGCGCTAAACATTATCACACGACAGCCGACAATTACTCACATTCACATACTGCCGTTTACAATGTTATACATATTTCTGCGATCACTTACGACAGCAAACAACAAAGGACAAAATCCGACATCGGATAACAACAACCGACACGGCTATACAATTGTCTACGGTTGCTTACGATAACTTACAATAACCGAAAAGCGGTGAGAAATGGGAAAACTCGAAGTTTTTGATTATATAGAAACGGCGGCGCGCGTGCTCGACGAAAACCTGGTCGCGTTCACTCACGCCGCGGACAAGCTTACCGAATATCTTAACGGCGCGTTCGGCAATATCGACGCTACGATAGGCGTTTCTTCGCGCATAAAAACGCGCGACAGCCTAAAGGAAAAAATACTGCGCAACAGCCTGTACCGCGACACGCCTGCCGACAGGCTGGTATTCGAAATGCACGACATAATAGGCGTCAAACTGGAATGCAGATTTTTTAAAGACGAAGCGTTTTTGTACGACAAGATACGCGAAGTGTTCTGCACTGAGCTGGAAGACGGGTTCTACTGCCCTGCCGACAAAAAAGCGGTGCGTTTAAAGCTGGACGAACCGCAGCCCGAATACCAAAAAAACGGCTACGCCATATACCGTATCGACGGAAGCGTCTTATATGCCGGCAACAGTTACAACTTCGAACTTCAGATAAAATCGCTTGTCAACAGCTTTTGGTCCGAGATAGAACACAAGCTCATATACAAAAACAACCGGCTCAGTCAGTTCGACCAAATAATGAAAGAACTGTTAAACTACACCCACGAAAGCCTGTCGGGGATAGACCATCAACTCAATCTTATATTCGACAGAATGTCGGGCAACGCGATCCACAACCAACAGGAACAGCTTAAAAGCATGCTTGCGCTCGGCCTCAACGAAATGTACACCGCAATAGTAAAAGCGCACACCGGAATACCCGTTTCGATCGCCGAGTACACCGAAGCGATAGTAGACTATCTTATAACCGCTTCCACGTACAGAAACGACATGACGGGCGACTCGTTTCTTAAGACGGTAACGGAAAATTTCACCAAACACGCCCCCCATGCGGACAGCGAAGCGTTACGGCGCGCGGCGATGATGGACGGCGACAATTACGGCGGACTGTTCGTCAGTCTTATGAAGTGGGTACGCGAGCTTGATTACGGGTCTATATCAATAGGCGAAAACATAGATATTACCGTCGCGCTCGACGGGATATACAACGACGTTGCCGGGATATTTCTAAAGGACATAAACAGTGATTTTTATTTGAATACATTTTTCCATATCTACTTTTCGCTCGAACGCGGCACGGACTGCCGGGACTTTACCGACTACATCACATACTACACCGACAGGATAATGTCCGGAAAAACGCAGGAACAGCGCTACCGCACGCTCGCCCGTCTGTCCGAGATACCGGCAAACAAACTGCCGCTTATCGACACGGTAAAAATGCTGGAAAATATACGGTAAGGAGATATTATGAAGGTATTATTGGTAAACGGAAGTCCGCGGCAAAACGGCTGCACTCACACCGCGCTTTGCGAGATACAAAAAACGCTGGATGCGGAAAATATAAAAGCCGAAATATTTTGGCTCGGGAACAAACAAATACGCGACTGCATAGCCTGCGGTGGCTGCGTCGGCAAAGGCAAATGCGTATTCGGCGACGACGCGGCAAACGAACTTATAGAAAAAGCGGCGCAGTCGGACGGATTTGTGTTCGGCTCCCCCGTCTATTACGCGCACCCGACAGGTCGGCTGCTGTCCGTACTCGACCGCGCGTTTTACGCCGGAAAATATGCTTTTATGTACAAACCTGCGGCGGCGATCGTTTCGGCGCGGCGCGGCGGGACCGCGTCGTCGTTCGACGTTATAAACAAATACTTTACGATCTCGCAAATGCCCGTTATCTCTTCGACGTATTGGAACATGGTTTACGGCTCAAAACCCGAAGACGTATTACAGGACGCCGAAGGGTTGCAGACAATGCGGAACATCGCGCACAATATGGCTTATCTTCTTAAATGTATCGACGCCGGCAGGATCTGCGGCGTTCCCATGCCTCAAACCGAACTGTCCGAAAAAACGAATTTTATAAAATAAATAACACGTTTTATAAACACCGTAGCTAAATAATATACGGTGTTTTTTTGTGCGACAATGCCGCGCGGCTTACTTATCCTTTTGGGCAAATTCACGTATGCAAAGTACATAGTTCGCATCAAGGTCGAGAATTTCGCAAAATTTAGCAAAAGTATCGAGCGCCGGTAAAGATTTTCCGCAAGCGTACTCCGAAACCGTTTGTTGCCCTACACCCAAACTATGCGCTATTTCCACCTGAGTAAGTCCGCTTTGTTTGATAGCTTCCGCTATTTTCAGACTGATTTTATTATCGACAGCCATTTTTCTTACCTCTATGATAATTATACGTGATACACACGTAAAATACTTGACATACGTGTAATACACGTAGTATTATATTGCTACGTGCATTACACGTAAACAGGTCTTTTAAATATATATTCACAGATACGGTAATGATCAAAATAATATATCCGGACGGTGTCAAATGAAAAAAACGCAAACAAAATATTTATCGGTTTCGCTGGAGATAGCGACCGCATTGATCGAATGTATAGAAAGCAACTGCGTAGATCTTATGTATAACGACGAATTTAAAAACCGGATAAACGCTTTGCGTAAATGCGTCGACGATATGTATGCCGTAGACGAAGGCTACGAAGTAAGCGATATGTATTTGACTGTGGAATGCAAACCTATGCAGCAGCCCAAGCCTGCCGATATAAACAAACACCCGACGGCAAACAAAAAAATATTATGACGCAACTATTATTTATATCACTCCTAGCGTAGCGAAGAGCCTATAGCATTTTTGCCGCCCACATACTCTGTTCTATTTCCCACTCGACGTCTCATTCCGCCGATTTCGGAAAATATTTTATTTTACCTAATTTTTACATAAAACCTGCGTACCGCAAAGCCGCCCGAAACACTTATCATTTTTTTCAAATTCGGCGAATACGCTCCGTTTACCGATACTCCTCGATCTTAAAATAATCGAGATACTTTTTAAATTTATCCTGCGCCGCAAGACAGTATCGCGCAGGTATCCGCGTTCGGTAGTCCATTCCCGCAGACCGCGGTAATAAATCATCTTATACTCGTCGTCTATTATAAAAGGTACGATATTATGCTTTAAGCATTCCTTAAACAGCAACAGCCTGCCCACGCGCCCGTTCCCGTCCTGAAACGGGTGTATACGCTCGAACTCGTAATGAAAATCCAAAAGATCGTCAGGCGACTTGTCTTTACTGCGTCCGTAACGGTCAAGCAAATCCCTTATCTTTTCTTCCGTTTCTTCGGGCTGTGCGGTGGACATTCCGCCAACGGTGTTAGGGAATTTCTTGTAGCCGCCCACAACAAACCAATCTTTACGTGAATCCGTCGTACCGTTTTTTAACGTACGGTGCAATTCTTTAATAAACGCTTCGGTTATCTGCCGCCGCGCGTTATCTATTATAAGATCCACGCACTTAAAATGATTGGCGGTCTCCACTATATCGTCCGCACTGACAGCATTGCCGTCCGACAATACGGTGTTTGTCTCGAATATATACCGCGTCTGATCGTGAGTAAGACGGCTGCCTTCGATACGGTTGGAATTATATGTCAAATCTATCTGCACTTTATGATAAATGCCGCCCGATAGTTTAGCCTTTTTTTCCGCAACAAGTATTTCGAGCAGAGTCCGCGGCGCTTCCGTTCGCCTGTTTGCCCTATCCGGCTTTTGCGCCCCGTCGGGTATATTCCACGTTTTCCCCGTGATAAAAGCCCCGTCTATCTTTCCGGCAACGCAATAATTCCGAACGCTTCGCTCGGATACGCCCCACTTTTTTGCTGTTTCGGTTGACGATAAATACTTCATTGCGATCTACCCAAATCGATTATACACCGTTATCGGCAAAAATGCAACAAAGAGTTATGGTTTTTATCAATTATATTGCCGATAACGGCAAAGACCGTGTCTATGCACGGCTTACTTATCCTTTTCGGCAAACTCGTGTATACAAAGTATATCGTTTGCGTCAAGGTCCAGTACTTCGCAAAGATTAGCCAATGTATCCACCGCAGGCATCGCCCTACCTGTTAAATACTGTGCTAACGATTGTTGCGCTATTCCAATGCGCCGAGCAAGCTCCTTTTGAGTTATACCGCTCTCACGAATTGCTATTATAAGTTTAACTCGAATTTGATCGTTTGTAATCATAAAGCACCGTATAATAATAGTTTGTAATTATTATACAGTAAATGACTGTAAAATGCTTGACAATCAGTCTATGACTGTAGTATTATACTCTTACAGTCATTGACTGAAAATTCTGCAAAGAAATTACTTCCTATTGCCTTCCGCGAATTCGTGTATGCAAAGTACATCGTTTGCGTCAAGATCCAAGACTTCGCAAAGATTCGCCAATGTATCTACCGCCGGCATCGCCCTACCCGAAAGATATTGCGCAATGGACGATTGTATAACGCCCGTACGTTTTGCGATCTCCGATTGAGTCAGTCCGCTGTTGCGGATAGCCGATATAAGTTTTATACGTATCTGTTCATTTGTAACCATTATAATTTTCACCGTAAAGAAGTTATTTATATTTTAACGTAAATGACGTTAAAGCACTTGACTTAATGTCAATGCTAATATATAATAAAGCATACTGTCAATGACATTAATATGTAATTTAAAACAATATTGTATTATGATCTATAATTATATGTCATGCCATGTATTAAACATTTATATCAAATCATCACTGTAACAATAAACCAACAAAACAGGGTGCCATTAATATGGAAAAAGCGCAAACAAAATATTTATCGGTTTCGCTGGAGATAGCGACCGCATTGATAGAATGTATAGAAAGCAACTGCGTCGATCTTATGGATAACGCCGAGTTCAAGAATCTGCTCGACGCTTTGAGCCGTTGCGTAGACGATATGTATGCAGTAGACGAAGGCTACGAAGTAAGCGATATGTATTTGACTGTGGAATGCAAACCTATGCAGCCGCCCAATCCTGCCGATATAAACAAACACCCGACGGATGATAGCAAGGCGTGATCCCCCCCCTAATTTACATTACCCCAAAACACCGCAAATTACTTAAATGAAAAAATAAACCGAAAAACATTTGCGTAACAGTTTCCGCAAGTTTCGGCAAATTTTAGAAATTTTAAAAGATTTGCCGAAAAACTGTTGACGTTTATCTGCCGTACCGTTAAAATAACAGTGTTATGATTACACTGTTATTTAATATCTCGTAATAAAGGCGGCAGAAAGTGGATTATATCAATCGGCATATGGAAGAATGCGTTTTGCGGTTAAGCAAAAGCTACTCGGCTATTCTTATAACCGGACCGCGGCAATCCGGCAAAACAACCATGCTTAAATATTTATCGGAAAAGGAAAATACGGGGCGTGAATATGTTTCTCTCGACGATCTGAATTTACGCGATATGGCAAAAAACGACCCTGCGATGTTTTTGCAGATCCATAAGCCGCCGGTGTTGATAGACGAAGTTCAGTATGCGCCGGAACTGTTTACCTATATAAAAATCCATATCGACAAAAATCAAAACCCCGGGGATTTTTGGCTTACGGGTACGCAGATATTCGGGCTTATGCACGGCGTACAAGAATCGCTGTCGGGACGCGTCGCGTTATTGCAGATGTCGCCGCTTTCGGAGCGCGAGATAAACGGCGCGCAGCCGAAAGCATTTGTTCCCGATCTCGACGCATTGCTTGAAGACAGCAAAAATACGGTTTGTTCTTCGACGCCGCAAATATTCGAAAAGTTATGGCGCGGCAGTATGCCCGGTATCGTAAGCGGAAGGTTCGACGACAGAGATATATTCTATTCGTCGTACATTTCGACTTATATCGAACGCGACGTGCGCGATCTGACGGGAACTATAGACGCTCTTAAATTCCATCGGTTTGTTACCGCTGCCGCGGCTCGAACAGCGCAAGTGCTTAATTACAGCGCAATAGCCGAAGACGCCGATATCGATGTCGTAACGGCAAAAGCGTGGATCGATATATTGGAAACCCTGGGCATTGTATTTTTGCTTCATCCGTATTCGAACAACGTTCTTAAACGCACGGTCAAAACGCCCAAACTGTATTTTTACGATACGGGACTTGTTTGCTATCTTACCAAATGGTCTTCCCCCGACGTTGCGGAAAGCGGCGCGATGAGCGGCGCACTGTTCGAAAACTTTACGGTTTCCGAAATTTTAAAAAGTTACAGAAGCATCGGAAAAGAGCCGTACCTGTATTATTACCGCGACCGCGACGCTAAAGAAATAGACATCGTTATGGAAGCGGACGGGAAACTTTTCCCCATGGAAATAAAAAAGACGGCGCTGCCGGACAAACGTATCGTTCGCGCATTCGGCGTGCTCGACAAAGCGCCTTTGCAGATAGGCACGGGCGCAGTCCTATGCATGGCGGACCGTTTTTCCGCTTTCGACAAAAACAACCTTATAATTCCCGTTTCGCTTATCTGAAACAAAACGCCGCCGCGGACACATGTCGTTATACGCGACGGCATAATTTTTATTTCGACATATGTTACAACAAATTTTAAGATTTTTATATGCCTATACTAAACAAAACCATTGATTTTTTAGATTTTATATGTTACAATTAAACAAAACGATAGGGATGTTACTATGATAAAGCGCACTAAATATCTTGAAAAAATCCTCCCGTTTATCGATCAACCACTTATAAAAGTTATAATCGGTGTACGGCGCAGCGGCAAAACCGTACTGCTTTCTCAAATACGCGAACATATTTCCCAAAGCGGCATTTCCGAAAATCGGCTTATCGGACTAAATTTCGAATCTTTTGCAAACCGACAGTTGCTGAATGCCGAAAGTCTTTACGATCATATAATTCAAAAAAGTAAAGACGTGCAAGGAAAACGTATTTATTTGTTTTTCGACGAGATACAAGAAGTCGCAGATTGGCAAAAGGTAATCAACTCTTTGGCTGTCGATTTGGATTGTGATATTTATATTACAGGATCCAATTCGAATATGCTTTCCGGCGAACTTGCAACCTATATTGCCGGACGTTATGTCCACTTTACGGTCTATCCGTTTACGTTCTCCGAATACAGACAGTATATTTCGGAAAACAATTTGTTATCGGATGACTTTTCTTCTCGTTCGCAGTATATGTACGAAGAGTTTTTCGACGATTATCTTCGATACGGCGGCTTACCTCAACGATTCCTTTTGCCGAACGATCAATCCGTAAAAGCATATCTGGACGACGTTTACAATACCATCGTCATTAAAGATGTGATCGCCCGAAATAAAATATCCGATATCGACTTATTAAAGCGACTCACGGCTTTTCTGCTGGATAACGCCGGCAATACTTTTTCCGCCAATTCCATTTGTAACAAACTTAAAGCCGAGGGCATAAAAACCACCGTCGCCACGCTTATGAATTACATTTTTGCTATCAAAAACGCTATGGTCGTTATTACCGCGCCGCGGTACGATATAAAAGGTAAGTCAATACTATCCACAAGCGAAAAGTATTATGCAACCGATCCGGGACTGCGCAACAACGTCAAAAGTTCCGATGTGATCGATTACAACAAACTCTACGAGAATGTCGTTTTTCTCGAAATGCTTTCGCGCGGATATCAAATAAATGTCGGAAAAATCGGCGAATACGAAATTGACTTTATCTGTATTAAAGATCGGAAAAAGATATATATACAGGTTGCTTACTTGCTTGCCGACAGTTCTGTTGCAGAACGCGAATTCCGTCCGCTCCGTATGGTATCGGATAACTTCCCCAAGTATGTTGTATCCGGCGATAAACACGATTTTTCGGGCGATGGGATCATCCATAAGAACATCATCGATTTCCTACTCGATACATCTATTTAACCGTAACACCAACGACTTTTCTTGAGATATGTTTTATTGTGCCGTAGTTAATACACGATAATATAACAAAGCGCCGTATGGAATTTTCCGTTGCTTTCTTATTTGTTATCGTCTGTCTCTTATTTATAATTTTGGGCGTTTATGCGCCGCTTTGTGTTTAGTACCCGAAAAATGATGATTCAACGTCGGTAACGGATCGCAGATCGAACGCTTTTAGGTGCGAGCGCAACGGGCGCGGAGCCACACCTACACACCCGACGCGAGCACACAAAAAGAGCGCTTTGACAGCGCCCTTTTATGTCTATTGGAGCTGTTACCGGGACTTGAACCCGGGACCTCCGCCTTACCAAGGCGGTGATCCGACATGACCCATAACACAAATACCGCCTTTCGCGGTATTTCTTTGGAGCTGTTACCGGGACTTGAACCCGGGACCTCCGCCTTACCAAGGCGGTGAT
>CAJUBY010000001.1:26580-145443 GCA_910585055.1 uncultured Christensenella sp.
TTGGAGCTGTTACCGGGACTTGAACCCGGGACCTCCGCCTTACCAAGGCGGTGATCCGACATGACCCATAACACAAATACCGCCTTTCGCGGTATTTCTTTGGAGCTGTTACCGGGACTTGAACCCGGGACCTCCGCCTTACCAAGGCGGTGCTCTACCGACTGAGCCATAACAGCATATCTTTTTGTTTTTACGTAGTTTCCTTACTGCTTCGTATTTTTCGCGAACGCGGCAATATTCGCCGTCACTTAAGGGCACGAGTATTATACAATATAGTTTATACAATGTCAATTCTTTTAAGCAGATAAAATCCGCTTATTATTTGTCGGCGCTGCGTTTTATCAAATCGAAAATTTCGTCGTCGATAACGTGTTCTATCCGGCAAGCGTTGCGTTCGGCAAGTTCGGAGTCGGCGCCCAACCCCACAAAAAACCGCGTCAGCGTATTGTGGCGGTCGAAAATGCTTTCCGCTTTCTTTGCGCCTTTTTCGGTAAAATCTATAAAGCCGTCGTCGGCGACCTTTATATAGCCGCGGTCTTGAAGCAGACTTACGCCGCGCGAAACGCTCGACTTTGCGTAGCCCAGTTTATCGGCAATGTCTATCGATCGGACCGCCGGACGCTCGCCTTTTAATACGAGTATGGTCTCGAGATACATTTCTTCGGATTCGTGGTCTTTCATTGTTCCGCCTCCGGCGCAAGCGCACGCTTTACGCCCTTTCTCGCTGACATTGATTATATCATCTGCCCGACTCAATGTAAAGCATATTTCTTAATTTACTTGTTACACAAACACGATAAATAAACATTGACTTTTCTTCTTGTTTGTTGTATAATCTTAAAAAAACGACGCAGGAGAAACTTATGAAAATCGAATGTAACGGCAATGATTTATGCGACGCGGTCGCCAAAGTCATAAAAGCGGTTCCGGCTCGCTCGACCAACCCCATTCTCGAAGGTATAAAGCTCGTCGCGGAAAACGGTACGCTTACGCTTACAGCAACCGATCTCGAGCTTTCCATAGAACACATGATCCGCGCAAACGTCGTGGAAGCAGGCGAAGCGGTCGTGCCCGGCAAGCTGTTCGGCGATTTCGTAAAAAAGCTTACGTCGCAGACCATCGTTCTTACGGCGTCTTCGTCGCGGCTTAAAATAGACTACGAGCGCAGCGAGGGCGAATTCGGCTGCTATCCGGCGGAACAGTTCCCCGAGGTAAACCGCATAGAAGACACGCAACACTTCGAACTGAAAAACGCCGACCTCAAAGATCTCGTCAACAAAGTCGCGTTTTCGGTTTGCACCGACGATTCGCACCCCACACTCAAGGGCGTTCTGCTCGAAATAACCGATGGCGAAGTCGTAGCAGTCACCACCGACGGGTACCGTTTGGCTAAATGCGTAAAGCCGCTTATCTCCACCACCGCCGCCACCAGCATAACCGTGCCCGTGCGCGCCGTCATGGAAATTTCGCGCTTGCTCTCCGACAACGAAGACCCCGTCAAGCTGTATCTGCACAAAAACTTCCTTATGGCGCAGGTGGATTCCACCACTATTACTACGCGGCTGATCGACGGCACTTTCGTCAATTACCGCCAGATAATCCCCCAACATTTCGATACTCAAGTCTATATCCCCAAAGCGTATTTCGAGGATGCGATAGACCGCGCGGTGCTTATGGCTCGGTCCGAAAAGAACAACAATCTCGTGCGTTTCGATATTTCGCAGTCCAATATGACGGTAAGCTCGCACAGCGAGGCAGGCAACGTCGAAGAAAATCTGCCCGTCAACACCGACGGCGCCGACCTTTCCATATCGTTCAACGCGCGCTACTTTACCGAGTTCCTGCACTGTATGACTTGCGATACCGTAGTGCTCAACCTAACCAACTCGACGTCGGTCTGCGTTGTCGCGCCTGTCGGCGGAAACGAAGACTATATCTATCTCGTACTGCCCGTCCGCAGTATCTGATCCGACTTTTTTGGAGACGACATGAAATCAACCGTAAATAACACTCTAAACAAACTTATTGCTTACGCATTCGACAATCTTTTGCTCGATATTCCCGACGGAACGTACATGCTCAACCGTCTCGCAACGCTGTGCGGCGCTCTGCCCGAATACGACGAAAACGCGGACTACGGCGATCAAACGCTGGACTCGCTCCTTGCCGAGCTTAAAGCCGCCGCGCCCGACACCGATATAAACGCGGTCGCGGACATGCTGTTCCCCATGCCGCGTACCGTCAATTATTATTTTGACGGCAAGCTTTCCCGCGGTACGGTAAGAGCTTTCGAATTTCTGTTCGAGCTTTATTCCAAAGGCTATAACAACGTTTCGGTAACGGCAGCCGAAGGCAAAAACGGATATTTCTGTTATTCGCCGCTTGCGGAACCGAACGCTCGGCCCATTTCGCTCGAAGTCGGCGAAACGCTTGCCTTTACTCCGATTGCCGTCGGCAACCGTATAGGCGCTTTGGATAATCCCGATATACTGACGGACGACGTTGTCTCGCGCGAAGTCGCTTACGTGTCGGCTTACGGCGGAACGATCGCCGCCCGTATTGGATCCGACGCCGACTATCTGTGCTGTTCCGCCTCGGCGCTCGGCAGCGCGAAGATCAAAACACAGCTTACCGACGGCACGGTAAAAACAGCGTTGCTCGACTACCCCGTGCCCGTCCTGTCCTTTAACGGCATAGCCAAAAACGCCGTTGCACGCGAAGCGACGCGTATCGTCAAAGCGGCAAACGACAAGGGATTGCCGTGCGTCGTTGCGACTGCGGCTGTCAACGGTATTACGGTCTACGTTATTTTCGCAGGCGAGCTTGCGGCAAACGACATACTGCTCGGCTCGGACGCGCTCGCCGCTTGCGGTGTGTTTGCGACCAAAGACTGCTCTCCCCTTCTTCCCGTTCTGGAAAAAGGCACGGCGCTGTCCACCGATCTGGCACAGTTCCGCCCGATCTACGACAAGATAGGCGGCGTAAAGCTGGGCGCAAAGGCGTTAAACGCTTTAGGCGAAACGCTTGCGGAAATGTCCGTTCCGTCGCTAAAAGCGGCGGCATCCGCCGACGAAGCGCAGGTCTGTGCGCTCGTTAAGCCGCAGTAACGGTGTTTACCGTGTTACCGTTGCAACACAGACGTCATAAACCGATAGTATGAACAAAAAAGAACTCGCGGAATTAAGATCCCGCGTCGATGCCGACGATCCCGTCGCTATGTTCGTATACGCCGAAGCTGTGCGCGCCGAGGATCCTGCCGAAGCGGATAAGTATATCGTGCTGTCCGCTCAGCTCGGCAATCCCAACGCCGCAGAAAAGCTCGGCGACAAGTACCGCGAAAACGGCGATTTCGAACGGGCGCGGTACTGTTACAAAACGGGCGCCAAAGCCGGTTTGTCGGACTGTGCCGTCAAGCTCGCTATAATGGATCTCGATTCCGACGGATCGGGGTCTACACGCGAACTGGAAGAGCTTGCCGAAAGCGGTATAAAATCCGCGTGCGCCGCGCTCGCGGCATACCACAAGGCGCGCGGCAACCGCAAAGCCGCCGCTTTCTGGAGATCGCTGCTTAAATAATGAATGATCCGCACGACAAAAACAATTATTCTAAAATAGATGACGGCAAAAACGCCGAATGCACGGACGACGATCGGGCCGATCCGACCGTTACAGCCTCTCCGAAACGCAGAAAAACTCTGTCCGGAGCGTATTATTACGTCGAACTCGACGAAAAAAAACTGGCGGAATCGTCTTTTATCCGTACCGTCCTTACCGTCATCGCTTTTATGCTGCAAATCGTTATCATGCTTCTGCCGCAGGGCAGTTTGGGGTATGTGACGGAACACTTCCCGTCTTTTGCCTACTCCTACGCGATCTTTACCGTTATAGGTATGTTGGGAGTGTCGATTTGGCTGATGCCTATGAACATTCTGCGCTATAAATTCGCCAAGCGTATCCCCGCCGAACGCGCTCCGCGCGGCGGTTTTGCAAAACGCGCTTACTTCGGCGCCGAACTGTATATAGCCGTTACATCGGTGATGTTTATATTCGAACTGTCTTTCGTTTGTATTCACTACGACCATGTAGGACTTGCCGGCATGTTTATATCCGCGCTTTCGGTCGCAGCGGCGGTATGGGCGCGGCAAGTGACCCACCTGACGCTTAAAAACTCCAAACTTATTTCCGCTCCCGATCTGCAAAACGAAAATTCCGCAAACGACGGCGACTTATAAACAGTTATCTGCCTAATATGCATTAATAAAAACACTCGGCGTTTGTCCACGCATATACGCCCCCGAAACGAATATGTTTCGGGGTTTTTCGTCGCAGTCCGTCACGGTCTTTTTATATTCGCCTTTTTTCGCAACCGAAACAAACACTTGACACACCGCGGTCCGTGTGATATCATTTGTGTGGTTTGTGAAGTTTATATACATATTCACAGCCGAAGGAGAGTTTCATGAAAAAGAAATTTTTGGCTTTTGTTCTTGTCGCGGTACTGTCGGCGATAACGGCTTTTACGTTTGCGGCATGCGGCGACGACAAAGGCAGCGGTGACAACCGTCCTGCCGACACGTTCTACCAAGGCACTCTGTCCTCCCAATCGTATTCTACCGGCAATGCGGCGGCGGAAGCGTTTATCGAAACCGAGATAAAGGGAGATGTTACCGATGCCGTGTTCGTCGATTACAAAAAATCCGCCGACCTTACGGAAACCGAGATCTCTATGCTCAGTATCCCCGAATCCGAAAAGACGGAGATCGAGTCCATGGAAAAAGGCACCGTCACTTACGCCGTTGTCAAAGGCGGCGCCCTGACTTCCGCCGACAGCGTCGATCCCGACGTTAAGCTGTACGTTATTATAATCGTTAAGTATAAGAACAACACATACAAATATTACGCGCCCGTTATCAACAACGGCGATCCGCTCACCAAAGCGTACTACGACGAAGTTTTCGCGTCGGAAAAATACATTAACTGCACGCAGACTTCCGATATGACATGCAACGTTTCGGCTTCCGTGCAAGGCATGTCATTTACCGTCAAGCTTAATATGAAGATCGTTATGCAGATCACCGACAAATACATATACGCCGTAACGACCACCGCCATGTCTATACCCTACACCGGCGATATCAAATCCACGGTAAAAGTGTTGACGGTTACCGATCCCGATTCCGCTTATTTCGGTTATACTTACCAAAACACTCAAGCCAACGGCACGGGATTCGGCTGGACCGTTGCAGTCCGTCCCGGCGATGACAACGAAGATACCGACGATACAAAACTTACCGGCGAGATAAAGCCCGAGTTCGATTATTCCTACTTTATCAAAACTAAAAGCGGTTTCAAAGTCAACTCCGAAAAATTGAGCGCGTTTATCAAAGAAACGCTTAAAAATCTGCCCGACGAAGTAGGCGGCGGTATGGAATTTACAAACGTAAAAGCTTCCGCCGAATACTTTGTGAAAGACGGTTTAATTTCCGACAGCGTCCTGAATTTGACAGGTCAGTACACCATGGATATCGAAGGTCAGAAACTGACTTATAAACTTAAATAGAAAATGACCACCGTTTACGGCGAGTTCGGCACCACCGTGATCACTCTTCCGTCCGATCTCGATATGGAAAGTCTGGCATAACACCGTAAATCTGCCGATATTATAACGACCAAACGCGCCGCAACGCAAAAAGTACGGCGCGTTTTATTTTTGCCGCGATTCCGTTGTGTCTCTAAACGAATTTCGGAACATTATCTTAATTTATATTTCTTTTACTTAAATTCGGCTATCTACACCCCAAATGTCGATACGGTTTTCTAAATATCAAAAACCGTATTTTTCATATATACCAATTTGGTCAGTTACTATATATATCTTATTATAGTTATCCTTACGTGCAAATTCACAGACACCATCAATTAACGGTTTTCCGTAATGGTTGCCACGATATTCCGGCTCAGTATGAAAAAACCCAAGCCAAGGCATCAATTTGGGGTCGGCAATGCAGTCTTGCGCAGAAAGCGTAATAAACGAAACAAGGACATCCCCGTCAACAAGAAATATAATTCACCCCGACTGCCGAGCACGTTTTGTAAACGATTGTCTTTTTAAAAGTGTTGCTAAAATTTCGTCGCTTTCCGGTCGTATACCGCTATCTGTTTAAAGTATTTATTCTTTTCCGAACATGTAGAGTATTCCACGATATTCTTTTACAACCCCTATAATTTACTGTTTGTCGCAGAAAGAGTATAACATGCCTACGAAACCAAAGCAAGCAGTAAAAACATTAACGGCACTGTGGTGGGTACTTGACGCGACGCTACTCGCAGCGACCGAATAACGGCAAAGAAAAAACCTAACCCGAACACTTTGATTAGTGGTTCGTTTTAGGTTTTAGATGGTGGGCAATGGGGGGTTCGAACCCTCGACTTCCACCATGTGAAGGTGGCACTCTCCCGCTGAGTTAATTGCCCGTACCGCAACTGCGAACGATGTTCCACATCGCCCACAGCGCATGTTTGATTTTACCACGGAACGCCGCGCATGTCAAGCGATTTTATATATCGGTATGTATAACATTAACCGTATTACCGTTCGTGACTTTTCGTAATTTCGGGTGATTTTTCGTGTGACAAAAATATTGCCCGATTCATAAACCGAAGTATATGAGAATCTTGCAATACGACAGAAAGAAAGCTTTGGAATACGCCAAAAAGTGGGCGTACGGCAGAAATCCTGCTTTTTACAACTTCGAAAAAATAGGCGGCGACTGTACCAACTATGCCTCGCAGTGTATTTTTGCCGGCGCCGGAGTCATGAACTATACCCCCGTGACAGGCTGGTTTTACAGATCGGTCAACGACAGGACGGCATCATGGACGGGCGTACAGTATTTGTATAATTTTTTGGTCGGCAACAAAAACGGCGCCGGGCCTTTTGCGGAAGAAACGCCGCTCGGCAAACTGGAAGTCGGCGATATAATTCAACTGGGAAAAGCGACAGGCGACTTTTACCACTCGCCCGTCGTCGTAGCGATAGAACGCGGAAAGATATATGTTGCCGCACACAGCTACGACGTGTTCGGGAAACCGCTTTCTTCGTACAATTTCGATCAAGCTCGCGGTATACATATTTTAGGCGTCAGAACATATTAATACGGCAACACGCGATACGCAGATAACGTCGCATTTACGATTCAATCCGAATCGTAAGACAGCGCAAGTGAAATATCCTGCGGATAATCGCCGAAGCGTTTGCCGAAGACATTGAATCCGCCCAAATTCGTAGCGGTCGGTTTGTTGCCGAATTTAAGCTCGATACGGGCATTTATCTTAATAACATGCCTGCCGTCATATCCGGTTATTTTTTCCGCCGTCTTCGAGATATAAACTTCTCTTGACATACAAAAGCAAGAAACGCTATAATAAAGCATGAAAAAATTATCGGAAATGACATTGGAAGAACTTTGGCGGCTGTTCCCCGTATTTTTGACAGCGCACGATCCGCATTGGGCGGAAGTTTTCCGTACTGAATGCGTTTGCTTAAAATACATTTTGCCTGACTCCGCAGTGATAAACCACATCGGCAGTACCGCAATAAGCGGAATAGCGGCTAAACCGATAATCGACATTCTTGCGGAAATTCCGCATACATGCGATATCCGCGATACTGCCGAGATCCTGCAAAATTCCGCAGGCTATACTATAATGTCCGAAACCGAAACGCGCATATCGCTTAACAAAGGCTACACCGAAAACGGGTTCGCGGAAAATGTGTTCCACCTGCATTTGCGTTATCTCGGCGATAACGACGAAATATACTTCCGCGACTATCTTAATTCACACCCCGATACGGCAAAAAAATACGAAGATCTTAAACTCGGACTTTGGAAAAAGTACGAGTTCGACAGGGACGGTTATACGGCGGCAAAAACGGAGTTTGTGAAGCATTACACCGAGCTTGCGAAATGCGCTTTAAATCGGACAAACAAAAATAACGGCGACGATGTACAACATTCCGAGTAACGATTAAACAAAACTTGCGGGCCGTGCGACGCGCCGTAATATCAACGGTTTTTACTTTTTTTATAAAATGTCCTCGCCGACGAGCAGATCAAACGTTCCATCAAAGGATAAATTCTCATATACATTTTACGACAGACCGACGTTTTAAATCCAAAAGTCCGCGTTATATTGACAAGTCTCGGCATAAAATGTTATACTTATACGCAATATTATTTAAAATCGTATTATTCGTCAAGGAGATAAAATGAAAAAGCATAAAAAGACAGCCGCCGTTGTTTTGAGCGGTATATTCGCAGTCGCATGTGCGGTCACGGGTTTGACGGGCTGTAACGACACCGACAACGGTTATAACGACAATCCGCTGCGAATGAGACTGCTGGCGAACGAGCTGTCTTTGATATTCCTGGGCAACGATGCTTTTTCCTGGAACGTTATGTCCGTGACTCCCGAACAGTCGTACGGGTACAAACAGGAATCCGATCCCGTTTGGTATTCGTACTCTCCCACGACGCAAAACGACATAAACGATTTGCGTATGGCGTTCGCAATGATCCGTTCCGAACTTAACAAGATAGACGAATCCGCACTTTCCGGTACGGACGCCGCCACTTACCGCTCCGCCGAATACGTTATAAATTCGTACAATGCTTATTACGGTTCGAAATACGCCGCGGACTTTGAACTTATCGGAGGTTCATACATAAACGCACAGGGCGGATACGTAGCCGATTTTGCAAGCGCGGTGGAAAATTATTCGTTCAGGACCGAGACCGATCTGGAAAACCTGCTTTCCATCACACTGTCTACGAAAAACGCGTTCGAAACATATCTCGACTATGCAAGCGATCGCGTAAAAGCGCAATATCCGCTTTACGACTATACTATAAACGCAATGCAGGATTATCTGGATACCGTTTATGCACAGCAGGATAATTACTATCTTTATTCCTATCTGGACAGAAAGATCGACGGCGCGGCGTTTCTCGACCCCGTCGACAAGATACGTTATAAAATAGGATTCGAACAAGCGCTTACCGACAGTTTTATGCGCGGCGTAAAAACGCTTTCCGACGGGCTGGAAGAGTACAAAGGCAATGTGACAGCCGTAAACGCAAGCTATCTCACCTCTTACAACGAGATCGGCAAAGCTTATTACAATTGGAGCTTCGAGAACAAAACAGGCATGAAAAATGTAGATAAAGCCGTATTGTTCAACGACTTGCTTTCCAAAGCCGCCGCCTGCGAGCTTGAGCAAAAGTATATAGTAAACGGCATAAACGCTCTGCAGTCTTCAAACACACAGGTATACAACGATTTCAACGCTTATTTAAACGGCGAAAAATTTCTGTTGGGGCTTACGGAACCGGAAGAGATATTGGAATATCTGAAAGATGTATCCGAAAACATCGTTCCAGATCTCGAGACCGTACCGGAAATAGACTTTAAAGATATGGATGACCCCGTAGCGGCTATTTCTTCCGCCGTCGCGTATTATCTGCACTCGCCCGTCGACGAAAAGAATTCCACGGAACACATAACCCTTAACAGACACATTACAGACCAAAACCCGTCCGAACTTTTGACGCTTATCGCGCACGAAGGCTATCCCGGACATCTTTATGCTTACGTCAACGCAAAAGAAAACGGAACGAGTCTGCTTTCCGCAAGTTTTTCGTGCACGGCGTTTGCGGAAGGTTGGGCGCAATACGCCGAGCTTGCTTTGCTCGAACACATAGCGTCGTCGGCCGACGACGATCTTGCCGTAAAGTATTACGCCGAATACCGCAAGAACCAAACGATCACCGATTATATCAACATACTTTTGCTGGACATGCAGATCAACTACTTCGGAGCAACGGTGCAATCGCTCGGTTCGGATTTCGGTATTCCCGAAGACGAAGCGCGCTCGATGGTGGAAAGCCTTATGGAAGACCCTGCAGTATACGTTCCGTACGGCTACGGCATGTACTTTATGATACAGCTCCACGACACGGCAAAAGCCGCGTTGGGCGATAAATACGATGAAGTCGATTTTAACGGAAAGTTGCTTTCGGAAGGTATGGGTCCCACACTCGATCGGGCGCAGCAGATCACGCTCGATCATATAGCGTCTAAACGGGCATAAGCCGCCGTCCGACAGTCCGAACACTTATTTATTTTCGTACATTAACGGACATACTTAATTTATGTGCGCTACATTCAACGTCGATAACGATACACTCGGCAAATATCTCGATAAACTTTCGGAAAAACCGATCCTACGCGAAAGCGGCGACGTTTTTCCATCCGACAAAGCCGTTATATTAACGGCAAACAAACCTATTTTATGCAAATGGGGTTTTTCGCGCTACGATAAAAAAGGAGTTACGGTAAATGCCCGAGCCGAAACGGTAACGCAAAAATCTTTCTTTTCCTCCGCGTTTTACGAAAACCGCTGTGTAATACCCGCCGCGGGTTTTTACGAATGGGACGGACGCAAAAACAAATATTATTTCGTAAGGTCGGACGGCGCGCCGATGTTTCTCTGCGGTTTTTACAAACACGGAGCGGACGGCAGTCGTTTTGTAGTACTTACAAAAAACTCCACCCCTCCCGTAAACACTTACCATGACCGAATTCCGGTGATAGCCGACGAAACCGAAGCGGACGATTACATTCGCAACAGCGGATTTGCCGTGCGTTTTATCGCCGCCGATACCCGTATAAAGCTTTCGCTTGGCGCGCCGCATATCCAAAGGAATTAATATACGCCGTTTTCCGGTCGTTTATACATCGGAGACTCGGTTATATACGGTAAAACGTTGATAATAAATTTCGGGTATGTTATAATTGTTATATCGGCGTTACGAATGCTTGCAGCATTCGTATTACAGCTCGAAAAAAATCAAACGGTACAGTAAAATGAAATTTAAAAAACCGATAATACTGCTTATTGCCGCACTGACGGTTTTGATATGCTCCGTCGTGCTGTTCGCTTGCGGAGACGACGATCCGCACAATATACCGCCCGTAACAAAGAGCACGGTCCTTTACATAGAACACGATAAGCTCGAATTTGCGCGCGGAATGTCTGTAGACACGCCCAAAGTCATAGAACAGGCGCACTGCGCGCTAATATACGACGACGGAACAAGCATTACGATAACTGCCGCAATGCTCCGTGACGGAACGGTATCGTCGGGTAAATTTTCGCTCGGGTCTGCGGGCAGAAACAAGACATTAACGGTGTCCTATAAAAGTGTTTCCGCGCGGATCACTTACAACGTGACCGACTACCGTGCGGAACTGTATTTGGACGAACAATGTACGGAACTTTGGAGATCCGCACCGATCAACGCCGCGCTCTCCGACGCCGATCTCGAACTGAACGTTACCGTAGATCTTTACGGCTCGAATGTGTCCGTCGATAAAAAACTGCTCGCGTCCGACGAAAAACGCGCCAAAAGCTTTAAAGGCTGGTACACAAGAAACGGCGAAAAAGCAACCGGTACGCTCGATGTCACCAAGCCGCCCGAAGACGAAAATACCGAAGCCGTTATAAAATTTCATGCCGAGTATCTGTCCGACTCCGAACTTGCTTCTATGGATATACGTTACGACGGCAGCAAGCGCATTTTTGCCGGATATAACGGCCCTCATATCGAAACGCTGGAAATACCCGAAGGTGTTACTTATCTCGACTTCGGAGCACTTTTCAAGACCGAAAGCTCGCTGTTCGACAATCTGATCATTCCGTCGACCGCTGCGATCAGCCTTCCGTTGCAATCGCGTATCGACACCGCAGGTCTTAAGTACATCGAAGTAGACGCATCCAATCCCGTATATTCGTCGTATAACGGCGCGGTATATTCCAAAGATCATAAGATCATTTATATCATGCCTGCGGAACTTACCGAAAATGTCGTTTTCCACTCCGACCTTACCGAATTCGCAGGATTTTCGTGTGCGTTCTGGAAAGCGACGGCATTGACTATACCCGACAGCGTTACCACTCTTCACAGTTATTGTTTTGCATACTCGAATATCGCCGATGTGGTTTGGGGCAAAAACGTTTCCAAAATAATGACCGGCGCTTTTTTCCAAACACAGATACGGCTGCACGAAGACAAATACGCACTGTATACTGTTTTGCCGAGCACGGGCGGCAGATCGCAATACCGACTTAATACCGTTATGGATAAAAGTATTACCGATTTCAAAGTTATGCGCGGTACCGCTTCTATAGCGGCAAACGCTTTTGCAGGCTGTGTAAGTTTGAAAACTGTAGATCTCGGCACCGATCTTAAGAGCATAGGAGAATCGGCTTTTTCGGGTTGTGTTTCTCTTACCGAGATCGACCTGCCCTACGAACTCGAAGAAATGGGTGCGGCTGTTTTTGCCGGGTGTACCGCGCTGACCGCAGTCACCGGTCTTCCGTCGGTTTCGTATAACGACGGAAGCACCGTTCATCCGAATTATCTGCCCGACAAACTGTTTAACGAATGTTCGGCGCTCACAAACATAAAAATACCGCACGGGACGGAAACGATAGGATCGTCAGTGTTTTCCGACTGTTCTTCGCTTAACGACATTACCATACCCGATACAGTAAAAGAGATAGGATCGTCGGCGTTTCGTAGCAGCGGCATTACCGATATAAAACTTCCGTCGGCTTTGGAATCGATGGGAGCGCAGGCTTTCTCTCACAGTAGGTTACGCAACATAGATCTTTCCGCCGCCGCGGCTCTTACCGAACTCCCGGCGCGCTGTTTCGAATATACCGAGCTGACAAGTATAGACCTGCCCGACCGATTTACCGAGATACCCGAATATTGCTTTTACGCTTGCGGTTCGCTTGCCAAACTGTCGCTGGGAAACATTACGACGATAGGTTCGCGCGCATTTCAGTTTTGTACGGCGCTTACCGGGATCGACTGGGGCAACGGTAAAGTCGAAACGATAGAAACACGTGCGTTTTCGGACAGCGGTCTGGTAACCGTACAACTGCCCGACAGCGTAGTTACCGTTAAAGGCTATGCTTTTTCCTCGTGTCCCGCTCTTGAAAATTTCGGGTTGGGCGCTAACGTGTCCGTATTCGGCATATACGGTTACGACATCGACGGCATGACTTTCGACGGAACAACCGCTCCGGTTCTGTACTCATGCAAACGCCTTAAAACGGTTTCCGTTCCGACAGAAAATCCGCACTTTACTGTATCCGACGGCGTACTGTACGGCAAAACCGTATGCGGTATAGATTACGGCAACGGCGGCGTGCTTTATTACGTTCCGCCCGCTTATCCGAAAACAAAACTCGAGCTGCCCGACACCGTGCGTATTATTTTGCCTTATTCGGTGCACAGCCAGTCCGTCCTTACCGAAATAAAACTCTCAAACGGCGTTATAAATATAGGAAAAGGCGCGTTTTACAATTCGACATCCATACAAAAACTCAATATACCGTCAACAGTTTCCAACATCGGCGCAAGCATATTGCTCGGCTGTAACGGGATAACCGACTTTTCTATAGACCCTGCCAACTCGCACTATTCGTCTGACGGCAATCTTATCTACAGAGACGATACGCTTATAATGTACCTGGGCATTTCCGAAACCGCGGAAATACGTTCCGGTACGACCGCGATCAGTTCTGCGGTATTCATGAATAACACAAAAATAAAGAGCGTCGTTATTCCCGACAGCGTTACCGAGATCGGCGCGCAAGCGTTCAGCGGTTGTACAAATCTCGCATCGATCGGTATCGGTAAAGGGCTGAAAACTCTGGGCGCAAACGCTTTCGCGTCGCTGCCTGCTTTACGGTCTATAATTGTCGACCGAGACAATATGTCTTTTAAAGCGATAAATAACGTACTGTATTCCAAAGACGGATCGACTCTCCTGCTCTGCGCTGCCAAAAACGGCATGACGGAACTGACGATAGAGCACGGCGTTAACGAGATCGGCGACTATGCGTTTGCTTACCACGCAACGTTAAGATCGCTCATACTGCCCGACGGGATAAAAAAACTGGGCGATTACTCTTTTTACGAATGCCGCGCTTTGGAAAAATTTTACGGATCGGTATCGCTCACGGAGATCGGCAAATACGCTTTCGGATTTAAAACATCGATCAATCCCGACGATAAAACAGAAGTGCGTTCGTGCGACAAACTCAAGACCGTATTGCTGTACAGCGGATTGAAAAAGATAGGCGACTCCGCTTTTTACGGTCAGTACGGACTGGAGCGTGCGTATTATCAAATGACCGAAAGCGAATACATTACATTGATATCCGACAGCGGAATAAACTCGGCGTTTCTTACGCGCGGTTGTTCCGACGGCAAAGGTTCGTATTACAATACGGTAAAGCAGTATCTTTACAACGAATCCTCATACCTGTTGCCGCCCGACGGATTCGAGTGGTTCCGCTTCGACTCGAACGGCGATCCCGTTCCGCATAAAACAAAAAAAGCTGCGGAAGTGTAATATCTCCGCCGCTAAAAAAATTTTACAGAAGTTATTATACCATGCCCCCGTATGTTTTCGGCACACGGGGGCATGATTTTTAAATCAAAACATTACCAACAAAAATCCGACGAGCACGCCGATAAACAGCGACAACGCCGGCATTTTGCTTTTCCACATCAATATGGATTCGGGCAAAAGCTCCCCGAACACCACATACAGCATAGCGCCGCTCGCAAAACCGAGCGACAGCGTTAGCATTATCTTATTTATTCCGCCCAACGCAAAACCGATAAGCGCCCCGAAAACAGTGGGAAGTCCGCTCAGCGCAGTCAACAGCGTAGCTCTTACTTTTCCCATTCCTCCCGAGATCAACGGCACGGATACAGCCATTCCTTCCGGGATATTATGCAAGCCTATCACGATAGCCATTATAAACCCGGCGCCCGAAAACAGATTTTTTATAAGGTCGGTTTCCGCCGCGTACGACGCGCCTATCACCATTCCCTCGGGCAGATTATGCAGCGCGATCGCCGTCATCATAACAAGCCCGGCAATAAATAAATTGGATCTTTCTTTTTTGTGTATTTCGAAATGATCGGAATGGATAAGCTCGTCCAGATCGTCCGCTGTCGCGGGATGATTTTCGTCGATATGCTTTACTTCCCGATTTGTCCTTTTATCGATCGCGTAATTAAGGAGATACACTATACCGTAGCCGAATATCACCGCGGCAACGATTATGACCGGCGTATAATCGGGCAGCTCGCCGGCATTCATAAGTTCTATCGGTTCGCTCATAAGATCGAAACAAACTACGGCAAGCATTATTCCGGCTGCAAACGACAGCAGAAGACTGACTGCCTTTTTCGATTCGCGCCGAAGCACCGCGCCGACAAGTCCGCCCAGCCCGGTACCAAACACGCCGGATATAAAAGTTATAACGATAATTGCGAGATATTCCATAGCAGCTGTCTTTAGATAGTGTATTGCTACAAAATTATATCATACGCCGCAAATATTCGCAAGCGTTGACTGTCGCAAATGCCGTCCGCAGTCAAAATAGTATATAAGAAATATCTGGCGCCGCAATAAATTAACCGTTATTTACGACTTGGACATAACGGTCATACATATACAGATAAAACTCTGCAATAATTATTTCGCTGCGTCTACTTTATTCGAATATTATCGCTTTCATATTTTGACAGATATTTTAAGTATTCCCTCTTCGTAAAATGCCGATATTTCATACCCTAAACGTTCGGCGAGAAGTCTAGCTATCGACAGACCCAATCCTGTAGATTTGCTTTCGCTTTTCACGGTATAGTATCTATCGAGCAAATGTTCGACATCGATGTAATTAAGTTCGGATGCAGTATTTGAAAATGTAATTACTCCGTCTTCGGTAAGACTTACGAGAAAATCATTTTCGGCGTACTTTATAGCATTCGAAATTATATTGGAAAAAATCCGCGACAACGCGTTTCGATCGGTATACCTGTAAATACGTTTATCGCAGATATTGCTTTGCGGTTTTATACCGCGTTCTGTGAACGCAGTATAAAAATCGAGCATACTTTTTTCCAACATTTCGTTAATAAGCGTTTTTTCCGATATCGGAGTAAATTCGGTATCAAGCGTAACTGTATAACGGAATAGTTCATCGGTAAGCGCAATAAGTTCGTGTACGCGATTTTTTACAGTTTGTAACTGTCTTAAAGCTTTTTCGTTTTTAATTTCTTTGGATAGTTGTTCTATATAACCGTTGATAACGGTTAACGGCGTACGCAGATCGTGCGATATATTAGTTATGGCGTCCTTTAATTTTCCGTCACCTTCTCTGTACTTTATCTCAAGTTTGCGTAAACAGGCAAGCTCGCGATTAAGCAAGCTTGCCGTCTTTTTTATTATTGGATCACACGAAAAAGTGCTTATCTGCGCATTGGTATCCGTATTGACTATTTTTTCAATCATATCGGCAATGTGCGATATAGAAACGCGTAATGTTATTATTTTGAGTATTGCCGCAAGCAAAGCCGCAGACAGTATAATTACCGTGATAATTAATGCTAAAATAATCATATCTCCGTTTATTTGACAAAAATCAGATCCTTTTAAATTCAACAGCGCAATATTAAAAACGTTATTACGTCTTTATTTTAAGTCTTTTTTCTCGAATAACAGGTTACCGATAAAAGTTATGACCGCGATAACTAACACCGATAATAACGGTAACGACCAGCAATATTTAGGTACTGTTTTTTCTATAAGCAATAATTGTCCGATCGGTACCAAATTATATAGTACGGACTTTATGCTGTAACCGGACATCGGCATTGCGTTATTCAGTACGTAACTCGATATCAAGAGCGAAACACCGTAAACAAATATACAAACAATTATCGAATAGTGCGAACGAAAATTAACGGCTATAAATGTAAATATCGAGCACAGCGCCGCTACTGCGACTATCCCTATACACAAGTATACTATCGCATGCAAACCTGTAAACATCGGGGTACCGGGCATAGCATTCATTATTATGATCAACACTGCTTGATAAACCAACCAAAAGCTCGCACCTATAACTATGCTCGAAATCAGATTAGCAATATACAATCCCCTTCTGCTGTTCCCCGCTATTATTTTGTTTCTGATAATGCCGTCCTTATAATCGGCATAAATCATGGACGGAACGATAACAGCCAATACTATCAACGAAAAATCGAAGCCGCCCGATCCTCCTAAATATTGCGATACTGCCGTTACTGTTCCGCCGAGTACTATGCACATTGCAAACAGTATAAGTACGATTTTATTTTTTGCTGCACGATATAAATTATATTTTACGACATTTATCATTTTCTGCCTCCTATGAGATTCATATAATATGACTCCAAATCTTCTTCTTCGCAACGCAGATCCGTGATTTTAATTCCGGCAGATCTAGCCACATCGAAAAGAGCATCTGCGGTAACATCCCCGAACACATCGACCGTATTGTTTTCTCTTATCTTATAATTCAAACCTGCCGTATCAAATACTGCGGACAATGCTATAGCATCGTTTACAAAAAGTACATGTTTTTTCTTGCATTTATCATGAAGTTCTGCCGCGGAAATTTCTTGGACCGCGCGCCCATTATCGATAAATCCGTAAAATGTTGCCAGTTTTGACAGCTCACTCAATATATGACTGGAAATCAAAACCGTAATACGCTTTTCACGGTTGAGTTTGATAATAAGTTCACGGATCTCGATTATACCGCGCGGATCCAGCCCGTTTGTCGGTTCGTCAAGTATCAAAAAATCCGGGTTGCCGACTAACGCTACGGCTATTGCAAGTCGCTGACGCATTCCGAGCGACATATCGCGTACACATCTGTTTGAGACACCGGAAAGCCCGACATAGTCAAGCAATTCGTCCGATATTTTACTTGACGGGCATCCGCACAGTATACTTTGCGCCTTAAGATTATCGCGCGCGGACAGCGATTGCTGTAACGCGGGAGTTTCCACTATCCCGCCTAGCCGTCGCCGCGCTTTGTCCATTGCTTTCGTTCCGTAGTCCGCACCGTACAACTTAAAACTTCCGGACGTCGGATACTGCATTCCCGCTATGATACGTATAAGTGTTGTTTTACCGGCGCCGTTTTGTCCTATAAGCCCGTATATTTCGCCGCGATTAATATGCATATTTATGTTATCCAGCGCCTTGAGCTCTCCGTATTTCTTACACAGATTATTGGTTTCGAGTATGATATCCACTTCTTTGCCTCCTTGCTCATATAATAACCTGTGAAAATTAAGAATACACGTATTAAAGATTAAGATTTAATTAAGATTTTTATCTACGGCAAACTTATAACCCAAGCTCCATACCGCTTCGATATAAATTATTCCGCACGCATCGAATAATTTTTTCCTTAAATTACATATATGCACATTCAACGAAGATTCCCAAACATCGTGGCCGCTGTCGGATAACGATTCGGCTAGCTGCGCTTTGGAAAATATCCGTCGCGGATTTTTAAGCAACGTATATAATAATCCGAATTCCGTTTTTGTAAGCTTTAACGGAATATCGCCTGCAAAAGCGGTATTGAGTTCCGTATCTATATACACGCTTTCGTATCGCAGTTTACTGTCGTTTACCCTGGTTTTTTTTCGGAATTGTACCGCAACGCGCGCCAAAAGCTCGTCTCTGTAAAAAGGTTTTGACAAAAAATCGACTGCACCGTTTAACAAGTTGTGTACTTTATCGTCAAGCTCCGATTTCGCCGAAACTATTATTATCGGTACGATTTCTCCTATCTTCTTAACTATCTCTTCCCCCGACATGCCCGGCAGCATTAAATCGAGGATCAACAGATCATAACCGTTTTTTTCGAATAGTAGCATCGCTTCGGTGCCCGAATATGCAAAATCCACGAAATATCCGTTTTCTGTCAATATCGTACCTATAAGTTCGCTTATATCGGTGTCGTCTTCCACAACAAGAATTTTATTCATAAGCAGCTCCGATAATCAAACATTACATCTCTATCTCTTTTGCAAAAAGCAACGTCGATACCTCTTGGAACTCATCGTTATCATTATTGCCGCTGCGGTATTCGGTTATCTCCGCAAACTCGTACTGTTCCCAGCCGCGAACGCGCTTTATTATCTTGCCTGCAAATATTCTCTTGCCTTTTTTGTCGCTCAATCTTTCGGTATATTCGGATACACCGCCGGATATTTCCGAATCCCCTATCCGGCTCATTTCGGAGTCCTTACTGCAGTCGAAATACCCGAGCGATACAAGCGCTTTTGCTATTTTCTTTTTATGTGCCGATCTTATCGTTTCGGCAAGTTCCTCTATTTTCATTTCCGCTCCGTTTTTAATAATTTGGATTTTATGTTTTTCCCCGAACAGTATTGGTATTTTCGCGCCGTCAAATTTCTATACGGCTTCCCGAAGTGTCCGTCGCTTCGTACACGGTGACACATGCCGGCATACGCGAAATAAGCGCTTCGGCATGGGTGATAACTCCGACCAAACAGTCTTTAGATAGCGATTCCAACGCGCCGTACACAACATCTATAAGATCTTCGTCGAGCGTACCGAATCCTTCGTCCAGGAAAAAGAACGCATTGTTTCCGTTGCTCTGCGTACGCGCTATCGCTATGGCGACGGAAAGCGACGCCAAAAACAATTCTCCGCCGGACAGCGTATCCGTCTTGCGTGCTTTTCCGCCGTTAAGGTAGTCGGAAACAATAAAACCGTTTATCTTATCGTAGTGCAGCGAATATTTGCCGCTCGAAAGCTCGCCGAGAATACCGCTTGCGGCAGAAGTAAACTCCGCTATATACTCGGCGGCTACGTAATTCAACATGGCTTTACCGTATGTCAGATCGGATATCGTTTTATATATCTCCGCACGTTTTTTATGTTCTTTTATTTCTGTTTCGATACGCGCCAGAGTTTCGCACTTTTCGGCGAGATTTTTAATTTCCACTTCCTTTACCGCCGCATCTTTATCGTTTTCGGCGCGCTGTCGCTTTATCCGCTCCGCTGCGCCGCACTTATCGTCGTACGCCGCTTCGTCGAATTCCGGAATATCCACCGGGCAATCGGTACGGGCGGCTTCGAGCGCCTTTTCGGCTTCCGCGACGGACGCCGCCGCAGCCTGTACGTCGCCGTTTAGCTTTTTCAGTTTTTCATCCGTATTTTTTATTTCCTCTTCCAACCGCGCCGTCTCGGCTTTTACTTCGGCTATGAGCGAATCGGTTTTTCCGCGATTTTCGCCCAGCTCGGCACCGTATTTATCCGATCTTTCGGCTATTTCGGCAAGCGCATTTTCCGCCGCCGCAAGTTCCGCTTCCAGCGCGGAGATCTCGGGACCGCGCTTAAGCCACATATCGTTGGAACTTGCCGCACGGTCCGCCGCCGATTTTGCCGCCGCGAGCGCCGTAAAAATCTCCGCGTAAGCCACAGGCTCTACTTTCGTAGCGCGCAACTTGTCCGAAATGCCGATCAGTTCATTTTCCGCAGAGCGTTTTTCCCTGTCCAGATTGTCGTAATCCACCGACGCACGGTCGGAAAGCTTAACGGCGTTGATCTCGCGTTGCTGCGCAATCTTCAATTTTTCCGCCGCCGCGACGTTTTCCGTCTTGCGCTTTTCGACGTCGGCATCGAGTTCTGCCGCCGCGCCCGAATATTTGCCTCCGCAAACCGGACAAACATCGCCCTCATGCAGTTCGGCACGCACTGCCGCCGCATGAGAACACATCTGAGCCGCCGAATAAGCTTCGGCGGCAAGGCGCGCTGCATTCTCCGCCGCCTGTTTTTCGGCGCGCGCCGCTTCAAGTTCGGCATTGCATTTTTTTACGGTATCGAGCAAGCGATCCGCCGACGACGTAAGCTCCGCGATCTTTTTCTCCGCGTTCGACTTGTTTTTGCACAGCGCATCGTAATCGTACATTTCTTTATCGAGCTCGGATCTTATTTCCATAATATCGTTGACCGATACGCCGTCCGCGCCAAGCGCTCGCTCCGCGTTTTCCAGAGTCGCGGATCGGTCCGGTACACTGCGGACCTTTGCGACAACACCCCCGACTGCATTAATAAAAGCTTTGCCGTCTTCCGCCCGTTTTTCGGTAAGTTCGGCGTATGCGCCCTTGAGTTTTTCCGCAGCCGTTCTTTTTTGTTCGAGTTCTTTTCGTTTCACTGCCGCTTCGGCGACCGCTTCCGAATATTGACGGTCGAGCGCGTTAAGCGTCATTAAACCGTTTAAACGTTCGCGCAGCTGTACAAGCGTTTTTTCCGCCGACCTGTCAACGTTTTTTTCGAATTCGGAAAGCGCCGATTGCGCGCATTCCCACGCTTTTTTCGTTTCGTCGCCGCGGATCATAAGTTTTTTAACATTGTCCTGTTTGGCGCGGACCGATATATAATTGTCTCTGGCTTTTACCAGTTCCGCAAGCTCGCCGACGCGCGCTTCTTCTTCCTTTAAAAGCGCCGTCGCTTTTGCGTGCATGGACCTTAAAATTTCCTTTTCGGAACGCAGTTTTTCGGGCGAAACGTCACCTAATCCAGAAACAACCGTCTCCGCATCGGCTATTTTTGCAAGCTCTGTTTTTTCGCGTTCGCCTGCCAGTTTATGCACGTCGCCGAACCGCATAAGCGAAAATATTTTGCCGACGGCTTCGGTCTGCTTTGCCGGAGATTTTTTCAAAAACTCCGCATATTCGCCCTGCTCCAGCAAATATACGTTTTTGAATTCGGATACATCCAATCCTATTATCCCTGTCAATATATCGTTAGCCGCTTCGCCTTTGGCTATCGGCTCGCCGTTTTTATACAGCGTACAGTCGCTCACTGCCGTACGTCGTTCGGTCTTTTCGCCGCTTTCCGATCTTTCCCGACGGCATTTTATTATCCGCTCTACCTTATACGTTTCGCCGTTTTCTATAAATTCCAGCGTCACTTTTGCGGACATGAGCGAAAGATTGACGGTGTCGGCAAGATTGCCCTTTGCACTTTTGCCGTAAAGCGCGAGCATTATACTGTCGAAAACGGTGGTTTTTCCTGCGCCCGTCTTGCCGCTTATGCAAAACAGATTACTGCGTCCGGCTGCTTCGAAATCGAGCGTTTGCGGCTCCGTAAAAGAATTTATACCTTCTATTATAAGCTTAACGGGCTTCATTTTTCAACTCCTCCATAAGCTCTGTAAAGGCGGCTTTCAGTTCCGGAACGGGGTCTTTCGAGTATTTGTGCTTGTAATACATGTCGAATATCTCGCCGTCGGATAAATGCGCTTTGCGCTCGACAGTCGGTTCGCCGCGAAGCGTCGCCGTAACGACCAAATCGTTAAATGCGGGGTGCGCTTTGATCTGCACGGTTTCGTCGCGCGTAAGCGGCTCGCCGCCGTATTTTATCCTAACGTAATCGTCCCTGTAAAAATCCAACTTGTGCATACATTCGTCGAAGTTGTCCGCATCGGTTTCCGTCAGACATTTTGCCGATCTCAGCACGATCGGTGTTACGGTGCGTTTTTGTGTATCTATAATATTGACCGATTTGGTCCTGCCTTCGTCGTAAGCATACTGTACGGGAGAACCGCTGTATTCCGCATACGGCGCTTTGCATATTTTCAGCCGTTTATGCACGTGTCCCAGAGCGACGTAATCGGGGGATTGAGGTAAAACGTCGGTAGGCAACGCTACAAGTCCGCCGAGTGCATCGGCGTTGTCGGATTTAGTCAAAAACAGGTGCGTACACAGAATATTGTAATTTCCGTCGAAAAAAGCGCAAGCCGCAGACAGCGTCTGCTTTACTCTTTCTGCGTAAGGAATATTGTAATCCTGTTTGCTCCACCGCGCCAGACGGGATTCCGCCGGATACGGCACCAACGCTATATTAGTCTTTTCTTCGCCTTTGGTAACTGTTATTCCGCCGAAATGTCCCGTTATTTTTGTCCGCTGTTTCTGAAGATAGTCGGCGGCATCGGCAAGCGCGTAAAGCGACGGCGGCGGAGTGGGATCGGACAGCGTTTCCGCGCCCAAAGCCGAATAATCGAGTTCGCCGGCGAGTACTATACCTTGAAGATCGGCAAGCGGTTTTGCCGCGCACAGCCGACGTTCGTCGTCGTGGTTTCCGGCAAGCGCGACGACCGCTCTGCCGCGCTCTGCCAGCGTGAGCATACTGCGGTAAAAAACGCGCTCGGCGTCGGACGTAGGCACCGACGTATCGAATATATCCCCGGCGATAAGTATAACATCTATATCCTCGGTATCGGCAAGCTCGGACAATTCCTTTATCACGGCGCACTGTTCGTCCAAACGCGACGCTTTATTCAGTTTTTTTCCCAAATGCAGATCGGCGGTATGTAAAATTTTCATTTACGGTTTTCTCCGAGTTTTAATAAAACGGTTGATAATTTCGCGTTTTAGTGGTATCATTATAATACAAATCACATTATTTTTCAAGCGAATGAGGCTGTAAGATGTTTAAACTGTCGTCGGAAGCAAGTCTTGACGGCGCTATCACCGTCGAAAATAAATTTATTGTCGAGTACATGCCGTATGCCGACGGCGACTACGTAAAGGTATATCTTTACGGACTGTCTCTCGCCGCACGCAAAAGCGACGCAGACGATTCGGTGGAACGCTTGGCGCGCAGACTCGGTACCGACGTCGCTACGGTCAATGCAGCAATAGATCACTGGACGGAACTCGGGCTTATGTCGCGTATCGGCGGCGACGTATGTTATTTTTCGACACGCACGTCGCGTCCCAAAGTCAAAAACTTCGATGTAGACAAATACCGCGAGTTTAACAGACAGGCGCAATTATATATTTCCGCACGCCAGATCGAACCCAACGAATACTACAACTACTATTCGACCATGGAACGCCTTAACATCGAATGGCAGGCTATGGTACTTATAGTCAAATACTGCGTCGACATAAAAGGCGACAACGTTTCGTACACGTATATCCTTGCTGTAGCGCGCAATCTAGCGCAGGACGGATACCGTACCGCGGATGAAGTAGGCGAACGTTTGGACGAGTTCGGCGTATATTACAACGAACTGTTGCGCGTTCTGGGTGCGATGGGCGGAAAGCGCCCCGACCATGAATCCGTTCAGTTTTATAAAAAATGGAGGACCGCGTACAAATTCGAGCCGGACGTGATCTATAGTGTAGCGCAAAATATCAAACGCGGCGGTATAAACGCGCTCGATGCAAAACTTACGCAATATCACGAATCGGGCTATTTGACGGCAGACGCTATAGAAAAATTCGAAACGGAACGAAAAGACAATTATGCTCTCGCAAAAGCGGTCAACAAAGCAATGGGGCTTTATTACGACAATGTCGATCCGGAGATAGCCATGTATATCAAACCGTGGCTCGGGCTGGGGTTCGAACCCAACGCCATAACCGCCGCGGCACGCTATTGCATGAAAAAAGATCTTAAGCGTCTGTCCGACCTGGACGCCGTTATTCGCGGTCTTTTTGCCGAAGGCATAACGTCGGAAGAACAGGTATGCGCCGACTTCGCGCGAGAAAACCGTTTCGACGCGGATATAGAAAAACTGCTGAAGCTTATAAACGTAAAGGGCGCAGTCAAGGACGTACACCGCGCATATTATTCCAACTGGACCGAAAAGTGGAACATGCCGTTCGACACGGTCGCCTATGCCGCATCGCTCGCCAAGGACAAGTCCAATCCTATGGGGTACATAAACAGCGTTTTGTCCGACTGGCACGGCAAAAATATAACCGATACGGAATCCGCAAAGCGCACGGCGCCGCCCGTTTCGGCCGCAGCCCCTACTGCCGCGCCTACGGGCATAGTCCATGAAAAGTATTCCGAGGAGTTTTTGAATTCCCTGTTCACCACCATAGACGAGGACGATAAATGAACGCTTATCAACGCGCAGTCAAAGAAATAACCGATACCCGACGCGACGATCTGGACGACGGTCTGTATGTATGGAACAGCGCCCTCGAAAACAACTCGGAACTTCGCGCGGCGTACGCGTATTATCAGTCCGAAGCGATTAAAAAAGCGCAGAAACAAAATAATTCTTTGGACGGTGCGCGGCGCGATCTTTACGAAAAGGCAAGAGCGTGCGGAATTACCAAAGACGCCGTAATACCGCCCTGCCGCTGCGAAACATGTAACGATACGGGTTATGTCGGCGGCAGGTACTGCCGTTGCGTTATAAACAAAGTTATAAATTCCGATAAGGAAAATTTGACTTTACCGCTTGTCGGATTTAATGAAAAACGTAATTCCGCGCCCAAAGCCGTTGCCAAATATTATTCCGAAGCGCAGAACTATATCGACGAATTCCCGAGCGGCAAACCGTTTTTTATCGCAGCCGGATCGTCGGGAACAGGTAAAACCGTGCTTGCGGCTGCAACGGCGTCCGAATTTATGGCTCGCGGCTTATCGGTCGTTACAGTCACCGCTTTCGATTTTGTAAAACGAGCAAAAGATTATCACACTCAGTTCGCCGTCGAGGACTACCGCGATCTGTTTTCCCCTATGCTCGACTGCGACCTTTTGGTGATCGACGATCTCGGCACCGAAACCATGCTAAAAAATATCACGCGCGAATACTTTTACACCGTTATAAACGAGCGGTGGCTGCGGCGTAAATACACCTTTATAACGACCAATCTTTCGCCCAACGCGCTTCTCGAGCGCTACGGCGAAGCAGTGTTTTCGCGCCTATGCGACAGATCCGCCGCTCGGCTATACAACATGACGGCGGAAAATGTCCGGCTTAAAAACAAATGATTATTTTATAACAACAGTCGCTTTACTGCTTTTTTGTAATAAATTACCTCCGGCTGAGCCGGTGGTTTTTCATATGAGCGCAAAATCTGATATTACCTGCCACCGCCGAAGCGGACGACTGCTTTCGATGATTTCGACTGCTGCAGCGCCCATTTCGGTGTCGGAATCGGCTCTATTAAAAAACGGAGTTTTTGTCTTTACAAGATGGGAACCGCTTACACAACAAGTGGTTTAGTTTGCATAACAGACTAATTTTCGCCGCACAGTTACGTGTATTTTTACGGCAAATTTATTTAATTATTTTTATCATCGCAACAATTAAATCGCTTTTTACAATAAATGAACCGATCATTTATATTTTGCTAAATAATTGTAATTAAACGGCTTGTTTAAAAAGTACGAAAACATTCGGAAATCACGATTGAATTTATTAAAAATAATAAAAAACGGCTATTTTCCGTCAAAACATCAATGTATTGCGCAAATCGCCCAGATACCATCCGGGTCCGTCGAGAGCTATTCTGTCGAATTTGGATTTTAATTTATCCGTTATTTTCAATACGTAACAGAACGGTAAAATATCGTAATAATAATTTGGATTTTCTTCTATCAATGTTTCCAACCTATCTATTTCGGCATCGAGCAAAAATTCTTTAAAAGCGCAAATACGACCGTATAACTCCAGATCTTTTTCCGACCGAATATCTATCCTGTCGGAAAAGATATATACAGTCAAACCGCACGACACGGCAGCCGCAAGCAATAACATTCCCTCCGAAAAAGGTGTCAATGCTATTACGGCACATAGCGGCGCTCCGCCCCACACCGCAAAAAACGGATACTTGATGACCGCCATGGTCTTATCGTCGTTCGGTATAGCCCGACACGCAATCATCCCTATAATAGGAAATAACATAGCGGCATATATCGGACCTCCTACACTTATACCGACGACGACACATAAAGTTATAAACACTAATAAAGCACATATGAATATGCTTTTCGACGTAACTTTAGATATATGCGACTTATTATCCCGAGCTGTTTTTTCGCATTGCTCTACAAAATTTTTTTGCGCGGTGTCGTACGCTCCCGACGCCGCAAGAGTGTAAAAAACATCGCCGTTACCGAAAATATCGTCGAATAATTTTTTTTCCGTATTATAATTGACTGTACGTTCGCGTTCGTCTTTAATATCACCGTCCGGCATTTCAAGTTCTTTGAGTTTGGTAAGTTTTAGTCCGCGTTTACAGTCCTCTTCGATGCTTATTATTCCGCGGTCCGCCCAGTACAGCATAAGCGGATTAAGAAGCGCATGCGCTTTGGCGCGAAATCCGTAATAGCCGCATAATACGTCTATAGGCGAATATCCGCGCGGCGGATAAAACTCCAACGGTCTTATCGCTTTGTTTAACTTGTTTTTACCGTAAAATATCAGTATCGAAGCAACTATCGGCGGTACTGCGATCGCAACGGAACATATAAAAATAACGGCAATATGCATTACAGCAATACCCCTTTCCCTTCGGGATCGTCGGTGTAATAGTCCGGCAATATTCTGTGATATTTTCTTTTTACGAATGCTTTTATCCCGAATGCGTACAAAAACGGCAAAACTTTGCCGTAATCGAGTTTTTGCAATTCGGACGCCGGTGAATATATTAAAAACTTACGGTAATTCACTAGATCGGAATAATCTTCGAGATTATTTTTTTCTCGGAAATCTATAAACCTGATCAGCACAAATACGCCTGAAAACATTATAGTAACAGCGGCATAACAAATTCCGTAAGGATCGTGGATCCCAATAAAAAATCCGATAAAGCTGCCGACCGATGCGCCCAACCACATGCCGCACCATACAAACTTGAATAATATCGGCATTCCTTTTACAAACTTCAATACGCTCAATCCGATAAGCGCCATAAAAAACATCAAAATTCCCATATAATTTCCGGACGCGATTCCGCACCATATCGCAGATATCAAAAACGGCAATACGGAAAGAACGATCGTAATTATCTTAAGAGTATAATGCCGGGTAGAATAAACGCCTACGTCTTCGCGCACGGCAAAACCGCTCATATTTGCCACCGCCTCGTTTTTTGTGAACAACGGCCTGCGCAAGTCAACAGGGTCGCCTTTATTTGTTTTTTTCATCACTGTTTTAAATAATTCTATTTCGCGTACATATGTACCGCGATCGAAAAAGACGGCTTTGTCACTGTCATGCGGCGGTAGGTTTTTTATTTTTATTACCCTTACGTGATATTTGTCAATGTATTTCAACTTGATATGACCCAGCGCCGCCCAGTGTGTCAAAAGCGCCGCTGTCAGTTTGCGCGGATATGTTTTTCCTATAAAAATACGTTGAACGTCGAGCGGCGAAAATCCGCGCGGCATTTCAATAATCGTTTCTTTTTTTACATTTCGTTTGGCTCTCCGCCCGAAGTAGACTGCCATAAACAATATAGCGCTTATACATAAAAAAACGGCTGCGGCAAGACAGTTATATATAACGGATTCAACCGTATTTAAAGATAAGAAATTCATTATACCGATTTGCTTTTAAATGCGTTGTTTTATATTTTATTATTCGAAAATTCACAGATAAAATTATCTGACCGAGCTTTCGCCTACGACTGCGATTTAAAAATTACGTTTTACCTTATGTCTTTGATCTATAAGCAACTTGATAACACGAGCAATCGCTAACAACTTTATATTTTCTCATTTTAATGATTTACCATTCGATCAAATCAAGATCGCGCATATATTATATCAATGCCGAAGAATAAAAACAAGTTTTTTTAGCTCCCTTTTTTCTATGTCTATCTTAATGATAAACTTCTATTGAGTTTGACACAGTTACATGCAAATCTATTGGAATTATTCTTTCCGGAAGATCGAAATGCAAAATCCTCTTGTTTTATAATCTTAAAAAATCATGATTTACTAAACCGTCGGTTTAGCTTAACGTAAGGATATCCGAATATATTTGCCGTCACGGTAAAATTCCGAATAAAGCCGTCTATGCCAACAAATTACTAAACGATCCGAAGTAAATTTAAAAGTTTATATTTGCGGTTTTACAATGTGTTAATGTTTCTTAATATATTCGATCGATACGGATATTTTCAAAATCTTTTTCTAATAATTTATTATGGATTTTGTTCAGGCCGTCTACTTCTTGTCGGTAAGATCTAGTTCTCCACGCTGTGCTGTAGTTATGGAAATGCCGATAGGCATAGTCGTATTTCGGCAATGTCTTAGTATATATACGGTATCTCTAAACTTTTAGTTACGCCTGCGATATGCGACGCGGTAATTCTCGCAGCGGCGACAGCTCAATTACGGCGTGTCGGTTTCATTCGGAAAATTATTCACGTTGAATGAATTTTAAAAAATCCTTATTTACTGAACCGTCGGTTTAGTGACGCGTAAGGGTATCGCAAAATGATCTTCTTCCATGTAAAATTCCGAATAAAAACGCCAAATAAAACGTTAAAACCTGCGCTGCCGTGATTTTCCGTATAATACTCGGCTGACAAAAAATAAAGACCGTTTTATATAACGGCCTTTTAGTCATTCATCTGTATTATTATCTTTTTCCACGATCGCGTCGGCATTGCTATTATCGTCTGCCGCAATGTCGGTTCCCGGCGTTTCGGTCTCTTCTTTTAATTGCTCGTCTTCGGGTCTTCGAGTCTCGTTTTTCTTCTTTTTACCGGTCAAAATCATATAAACCGCAAGAATGCCGAATACAAGCAATAAGAACAGCACGCCCAAAACATAATACCACGGATCTTTGGGATCGTTAAACGCATTTGAAAGAAATAACATAGCTTCTCCTTTGTGATCTTTTCTCTTATATTATATCCAAAATCTTTTTAAATGTCAACACCGGTATAAAATTACCGTCAATATCCGTGAATTTCACGTTCCGCAGTTCTGTTTATATCTCTTTCTTTTATCACTTGTTTCTTTTCGTAATTCTTTTTTCCCTTTGCAAGCGCTATTTCGAGTTTAACAAAACGCCCCTTTAAATACATTTTAACGGGAACGATCGTAAAACCTTTTTCCGCAGCTTTGTCCGCCAACCTTACTATCTGATTCTTATGCAGTAACAAACGCCGCGATCTTCTGGGATCGGGAGCAAACGCGCCGACTTTCGTATACGGCGTTATCTGACAATTTTTCAATTCCAAATTACCTTTTTCTATATGACAGAAACTGTCGCGCAAAGAAACGTCGCCTTTTTTGACCGATTTTACTTCGGAACCCTCCAAAGCGATCCCTACTTCGATAGTTTCCTCGAAAAAGTAATCGAACACCGCTTTTTTATTAACGGCGACTACCTTATCGGTATGTTTTTTTTCTGTTTTTGCTCTGATCTTTCTTTCCGATTTACTTTTCATGATCACTTACCCACGCAAAACCGTTCGAAAACAGCTGATATTATTTTTTCATCCGCTTTTTCACCGTGCAACTCCGCAATAGCGCCGTATGCTTCATACAACAGTGCTGCGACTATTTCCAGGCTTTCCGCATTTTCAAATTCTTTTTCCGCCGAATATAGGCTATCCAAACATTTTTTTACGCATTCATACTGCCTATGGTTACTTATGCTTCCAACTTCTTTCGGACAAATTTCATACAGTTTTTGCTTTAGTGCGGTAATATTAATTTTTTTCTCTGCGCTTATTTCCAAAATATTGCCGTTTTCCGCTTTCTTATACTCTTTTCCTATATCCGTTTCGTCGTCGCACTTGTTTTTAACGGTTATGATTTTTATTTTGCTGTTTTCCAAAGTTTTCGGAATTTTATGATTTTTTTCTTTTTCCGTCAAATATAATATCGCATCGGCGTCCGCCGCTGCTTTTAACGACCGTTCGATCCCTATTTTTTCCACAGGATCATCAGTTTTATCATTCAAGCCCGCCGTATCCGTTATCACGAATTTTTTTCCTTCATATACATATGTTCCGTCCACCGTGTCCCGTGTCGTTCCGGCTATAGAAGTTACTATTGCTCTTTCACTTTGAGTCAGCGCATTGAGCAGCGTGGATTTTCCCACATTCGGCGCTCCCAATAAAGCAACTTTAAATCCTTCGTTAATTATTTTTCCGCCGTTATATCCGCTAATTTCCGATTCCAGTGATTTTATAACATTCTTAATATCGTTCTTTACTTCTTCTTCGAGCTTTCCGTCTCTTTCGTTTCCTTCCAATTCATCACCGTAATGAAGTAGCGCTTCGATAGCGCTCAACGCATTCGATAAAAAATATTCCGCTTCCGACAGCGACTTAAAACCGCCGTCGAACCTTTTGTTTCCGTAATTGAGCTGTTCGATCGTCTGCGCATCTATTATATCGGCAAGAGCTTCACACTGCATAAGATCTATTTTTCCGTTTAAAAACGCTCTTTTCGTAAACTCTCCTCTTTCAGCCAAACTCGCTCCGTTCGACAACAATGTTCTTATTATTCCGTCGCAGATCGTTGTATTACCGTGCGGATACAATTCTACTGTATCCTCGCCGCTGTACGATTTCGGCGCTTTAAATGCCGCCGTCATCAAATTCTCTTTAAAATTATCTCCTAAAAACGTATTTACTTTTATTCTTCCTATTTCCAGCTTTCTTTCCGTCAACTTCTCCACAAGTTCTATACACCCTTTTCCGCTCACTCTTATAACGGCGACCGCAGATCTTCCGTACGGCGTCGCCAATGCTGTTATTATTCTGTTTTCGTTGTTCATATTGTTCATAAGTTTTGCACTTTTTTAATAACTTTGTTTATAACAAACTTTATACTTTTTATTTTGATTGTTTTTATCTTCGTGTTTTTCCGTAATTCCTACTTATACACAAATATTAAACAACCGATTTACAAAGTTTTGCACTTTTTTTAAAAAATTTTTTCATTTATAGTGAGGTCGTTAGATATTATAAACACTATATATTGTATAATTTTCCTTTATAAACATTTATACAGTGCTTACTATATATAACTACTGATAAAATATAATATATATTCAACAACTGAGTTTGCCATAAATGTAAAGTCTCCGGTTTATATCTGTTCCTGGCAAAGTATAATCAAGCGCTTTTATCTGTTCTGTCTTGTATTTTTTTAACTGATCGGCATTGGGTGGGATCTCTGTTTCGGTCTTGTACAGAATTATCTTACCGTTCGGCTTTGTGAGCGGAACACAATACTCGAGAGTTTTCAATATTCCGGAAACCGCTCTGGCGCAAACCGTGTCGTATCTTTTGCCGAGCTTTACCGCTTCTTCTGCGCGAGCATGAATACACGATAAATTACTGACACCAAGCTCTGAAACACATCTTTTTATAAGAGCAAGCTTTTTACCGATGCTTTCTATACCGGTAAAATCAAGACCGGTTACGATAGATAACGGAATGCACGGAAAACCTCCGCCGCATCCGACGTCGCAACAATCGCCTTGGAAATATTTATAAGGAAAAATACTGTCCAGATAGTGCTTGATATAGATTTCGTCCGGATCTTTGAGTGAAGAAATATTGATTATCGAATTTACTTCGTAGTACAGTAAAGTAAGCGAATCGAATTTTTCCGGTAAGGAAATGTCGTCGAAATTATCTTTTAAAAACTCGGAAAAAATTTTTCTTCCGGCAGATGTATTAAGCTGTTGTGTATTTATTGTCATAGATTGATCATTACAGTATCGATAATACTTTGGAAGTTATCATTTCGGTGTTTCTTGTTCCGTAATAACGCGAATCACGGGACGAATTTCTGTTATCGCCGAGAAAATAAATGTGATCGTCGGGAATGAAAATAATATATTTTTCTATTTCCGACATATCGGCTTGGTTGTCGGTCAAAAGATCGGTAAGTTCCGGTGTGTATGAAAGAATTGGAGTTCCCCAATAAACAGAAATACGGGTACGCATTTTTTCTTTTATATAAGTTTCGTTTAATAAATAAAATCGATTTTGACCTTTTTTGCAAATATAAATATCGATAAATTCGTATTTTTTGTCTGCCATGAAGATTAATTTATCGCCGCCGACAGCAATTATCCGTTTTATTACTATATGTTCTTTACCGTCGGAGGAAGTATTCACAGTTACGATATCACCGCGGTCTACGTTAAAACATTTACGCTGAACGAAACAATAATGATGGTCGAAAATAGTGTTTTCCATGCTGTCGCCGTCTACCGGGATAAAAGCGCAAAAATAAAAAAACACGATAAAGCCGACGAGAATAAACACTGTAAAATACATCGTAAAGCTTAAAGCGGTTTTTTTTTGTTCGTTTAACAGCAGATCGCCGGTATTTATTTCGTTTTGCATTTTAAACCCACAACACGGAACCGACGGTAAAATCGTAGTCCGAAGAAAATTCCAGCATAAGTATCTGCGACCAATCGGGCAATGTTCCGGAAGTACCTTTGAAGTTCATGTGTGACAGTGAAAACTTATGCCAATCGTCGGAATTTTTTATTTCGACCGTGCAATTATAAAAATTATCCCTGTCTCGAACAGTTACGGATAAATTTTGCGGTTTACCGCACACCATAATTTGAAGCAAAGTGTCGGCGGAAACTTTAAACAGCGGATCGCCCGGTTTGAACGTTATAAGTGAATTGTCGTTACTTGTAACGCCTTCTATCTCGTAAGGACCGTTGACAAGCATTATTTTACCGCCAAATCGGGATGTCCAGCCGTCCGTTCCCATGCTGCCGTCGTAAATTTTACGGTGGTTTACGCCCTGTTTGGATTGAATTCCCATCGATTTGGGAATAACGCTCAATAACGTAGAAGACTGTTTTACACCGCCGGGATAAGAAAGAGTAGCAAACGCATTTATAGGTTTGTTTGCCTGACAGACGTTTATATGCGCCATATATTTGTCTTTTCCGAGGCTTATGGTTTGAATATTCATCCAATTTCTGAACGGAGCTTCTTCTATGCAAAAAGATACGTAAAGATTCAATTGCGGAAGCATTTCGTCCGAAACATTGATTATATCGGGAATATCGATATTAAAATATAAATTTCCTTCCGAATTTGACGCCGAAATGTGAGGGCGCGGAAGATCTTGCGAATTACAGCGAGAAGAAAAAAATTTATCCAGATCGCCGTATACGGAAACTATACCGTCGGCAAACGACCGTTCAACGATCCTAAATGTCTTTAACGATTGGGTGTTTTCCGCCAATTCCGACATAGAGTCCAAAGACCCGTCCGTGTCGTTGGAAGATACCGCCATAAACAGATCGATTTTAGTTATAGGAGCATAAGCAATATTATCAAGCGACGCGTGATAGTTTATAAGTGTATTGCCGGAACCGTTTACTTTGGGCAATATATTCAATAATGTAGCACAGCCGCAAAGACCGTCATCGAAAGTGGCTAGTTTAAAGACCGTACTTCCTCCGAGCCCCACGCCTAAAGCGAAGAGTTTTTTGTCTGGGTAATATTCCGAAAGCAATTTTACGGATCGTCGTGCAATACAAGTCCAAATATACCAGTGAGGTAACTGACCGTTTTCCGAAATTTCGAATTCGGATATTCCCCGTCTATTACATTCCGACAGTGAATTAGGGTACATTGTATACCGAGTCAATTCATCGGATCTTCCCATATAATCCAGAATCGCAACGGTATAACCGAGATCGTAAAAGCTTTTTGCCAGAGATTCGTTGACGCCGATATGATCGGATAAATAAAGAATAACGCCTTTTGATTCGTTGTTTACAAGTATTTTCAAAAATGTACGCGTTCTGCCGTCAACGGTAGTATAGCCGTCGAAATACAGTTCTTTGACGGTAATATCGTTTTCTGTTTTTGGGGAAAGCTCAGACACATTTAAAGGCAATGCCGATACGTCATAATCTTTCCATAAGTTTATCGGACTTGTGATATCCACACGAAATCTCCGAGTAAAAATTCTTGAATATTATATATCAAATAATTTAATTTGTCAAGTGTTAGCGTGTTACAGTAAATACCATAATAACGCTTATTGTATTATAAAAACTTAAAATAAGATATGTTTATTGTCCATTCGACGTTATTGTGTTTAATAGCTATCAAAAAGACAAATTTTTAAGTAGTAAATCGAATTTTACGATCATAAAAATTCGATTTACTTGACTTTTCCGTATCCGCAGTTTATAATAGAAAAAAACAAACGGAGAAACGGTATGTCACCTATCAGAAAAGGCGGTTTGGGAAGAGGACTGGGCGCTCTACTAAGCGATATAGAAGAAGAATCGGTAATCGGAACGACAGAAACGTCGGAAATGTTACTATCCGATATCGAACCTAATATTGATCAACCGCGTAAACAATTCGACGACGATGCGCTTGCGGCACTTGTGGAAAGCATAAAGACTCACGGCGTAATAACGCCTTTGATCGTTACGCCTAAAAAAGACGGTAAATATATGATAATTGCCGGCGAGCGTCGATACAGAGCGGCAACGGCAGCCGGGCTGGTTTCCGTTCCCGTATGTGTACGCGAATGCACGCAGGTTCAGATAGATGAGTTGTCGCTTATAGAGAATATACAGCGCGAAGACCTAAATCCCATGGAAGTTGCTCGCGCGATAAAAAAACTTATGAACGATTATGGCTATACGCAGGAAGAGGCCGCAGAACGTATAGGTAAAGCCAGACCTACCGTCGCCAACCTGCTGAGGCTTATGGAACTTGCGGAATCGGTACAGAGTATGGTAGAAAGCGGACATTTATCTGCAGGACACGCGCGCTGTCTCGTTGTAGTCCCCGATCCCAATTTGCAATGGGAGTTGGCTCAAAAAGCGCGCGACGATAAGATGAGCGTCCGCGATTTCGAAAAGCTTGTAAAAAACGCAATCAACCCCAAAAAGAAAACCGAACCGGTAAAGCAAAGCCTTGAGTTGCGCGATATGATAGTTCGAATGCAGCGTACATTCGGCACGAAAGTGTCTTTGTTGGGTAATGAAAAGAAAGGACGTATTTTTATAGACTACTATACCCCCGACGATTTGGCACGACTGGAAAATATGTTGGCATATCTGGAAGAGCACTATACAATAACAGGTAAATAATGTTTCACGTGAAACATTACGAATACTAGCTTAAAAATGTTTCACGTGAAACAAAAGCCCTTACCGAATAGCGGTAGGGGCTTTTTGATTGCTAGATAAAGCGTAGTTTAGTAAAATGATCACTGCGGTTTTTTGCGTCCGACATCTATGTTGTCTTCTTTCCTGTTGCGCAGTGCCTTGACGGGGTGCTCGGCAACGGTAAAACGGTAATCTTCGCCGAATTCGTTTATATAGCTGTCGATCACCTTATGACTGGCTACGGACGACGGAGATTTATTTACCACCGCATTATACTTAAAGTATTCGTAATCGTCCGGGATATTTACTATATCGGTGTATTCTTCGAGTACGGACGTATTATTGACGGTGTTTTTAAGAATGTTGCGGATATAATGCTTATTCTTTTCGCAGTTATCGTTAAATGTCAGTAGTGTAGGGAATTCGGCATTGGGTATAACTTGCGCCCATTCCTTGCCTTCGTACTTTTTAAGAAGTTCGGCAGCGTAATGCAAGTGCGCAAGTTCCTGTTCGAAATGCGAAGTCCAGATTTTTTTGGCAGCTTCGCTTGTTTCTTCGTTCATGGCCGAATAATAAAGATAGCATTCACAGTATTCATGCATCAAAAGGCATTCCAGCCACGTAGTAGTGGGGTCCATCAAAGACTCGTATTGAGATACGTGCTGTTCTTCGACCATTCCGATTTCCAAAAACAGCTTTCTACCCATGTCTGATGTGGGGTAGAACGTACCGAGATTCATATAGAAGTTCATTGTTTGTTGTTCGGCGGCTGTTATAATCATCGTATGGAGTTTTGTCGCTACGGTCGCGTCCGGGGTTATGGGGCGGCGTATATCGTCGAACGGATGACGGTGTTCCGAGATCGTAGGTCTGCCGGGCATTATTTCCGTATAGCTGCCGACAAGTTTTTCGCCTGTAATGCCCTGTTCCATTTCAAGTAGATCGCTGAAACGGTAAAGATGGTCGAAATCTTCCAGCAATGCAAAGTCGAGAGCAGCCTTTACATATTTGTTTTTTTCGGTTTGAGCTAAAACCGCGGTCAAGTCGACTGCAAGCTGTTCGTACGAAATAGTTGTTTCCAGCATTGTTTCGTCTTTGGGTTTAAAATAGGAAATCCTTTTTTGTTGTTGCTGTTCCAGCTTACGCAAAAACGATACGTCACGTCGCAAATTATTGTCTGTTACATGACGTGACAGCTGATGCATAAACCAGGCTTCTTCGAATTCGGCGCCGTTAAGCAATATGGTGCGTACTTTCGTATAAGCGTCCGTTTCGTTTTTGTTGTAGGCAGTCGGATATAGCTTTTTCCAATCACCTACGCATTTTTCGATTTTACAAGATTTTTCGTTAAATGGATTCATTGTTGACCTCCGTGCCGAAATTATAGTCATCTTGATATTTTTTTAAACAAAACAGATCAAGTAAAGTAATTATAAAAACCTGTTAAAAACAGTGGAATTATTTTTTGAGTCGTGGTACAATTGAACCGTGAGAACTTTATATAAGAAAAAAGCGATAAAATTATACGAAACTCGTTTGAGAACGGGTTATGTTGTTATGACCGTAATATTCTATATTTTAGCGGCAGCTATATGGTATTTACTGGCGGTTATTTTGCCGTATACGGTCACGGTAAATGTCAGCGCGGCGGATAATGCAAAGATCACCCGTGAGGCTTTTTCCGCGACTGCGGATGTTATTTCCGCTCCGGACAGTCAAAAAGAACACGCACTTTTAATGCCGACAAGCGAAAGCTCGTTTTGCAGAAGGCTCAAACTTATCGAAGACGCGCAGTCTACCGTCGATCATATGGTGTTCGATACATACGAAGGAAAATTTTCGGAGTATTATTATACGGCGCTTATGCGTGCCGCAGACCGCGGCGTTAAAGTTCGGATAGTCTTGGACGGAAAAATGGGTAAACTGGGCGGATCGTTGAAAGAGATCGGCAGAATGTTACAAAACTATAACAATATACAATTATATTATTTTAACGAGTTAAATATATTGGATCCGGGCGCGATAATGACATTGATGCATGATAAGCTGCTCATCGTCGACGGCGACAAAATGATAGTCGGCGGTGTTAACATGGGGACCGGCGCTTACATGGATAATTACGATATGGAAGTTATGGTAACAAACAGCGGCGAACACGGCAGTGTCGGTCAGGCATCGGATTATTACGGAAAAATGCTTAAAAGCGAGCTTACAAGGCGGATTATATCTAAGAAACGCGATCTTTCCGGTCGGAATAAATACGAAATGAATTACTTGTCCTATTATTACGAATGTGAATTTGCCAATACCGAGATCGATTACTCGAATTTGGGGATACCTGCTGATAAGATTACATTTGTTACCAATAAGATCAGCGGAAGAAAAAAGGCGCCGATAATTTTACAGGCAGTGTTCAATTTAATGGAAAGTTCCAAAAGATCGATAGCCGTAACGCCGTACGCTTTGCTGCAGAATGATAAAAAACGGGAGATAAGGCGGCTTGCGGCAAAAAACGACGAGTTTTTGCTCATAACCAATTCTCTGTATAATACGCGGAACGTTGGATATGCGGATTACTATTATACGCGCAAAGATTATATCGATGAAAATATAAAATTGCTCGAATTTCAGGAAAAAAATCAACTCCATGCAAAAATATTCTCTTTTGACGGCAGATACAGCATTATCGGCTCGTTTAACATGGATGAGCGCAGCGCGCATATAGATACCGAAAGTGTCGTTATAATCGATTCTGTGCGGTTTAACGCTGTTCTTAACGAATATATAAACGAAGTATTTACGGAAAAAAGCTTGCAGGTCGGAAAAAATAACGAATATATACCCGGTGGAACCGTTTCGTCGCACAGCGTTCCGACGAAAAAACGTCTGATTTACGGGCTGTACCGTATGCTCGGCGTTGTACGCTGCCTATTGTGATCATAGTTGTAAATAAATATTTTATATTTGCTTGTGCGAAGTCAGTCATAATATCTGAAAACTATTAATCAACGATCGATTAATAATATTTATCGAACCCGACAATCTTGCCGGATATGTTTATTACTTATAATAAAATAATAAACATACGATATTTTCGAATAAGCAAACAAAATATATGAAAGTTATATGCGCGGCGGTACCGACGGCTGACGGTATTCGGTAAAGCGACAGCCGTCGAAGTACTCGACAGCCGTTCGTCGATTTGCGGTATACATTTTGAGTTTAAGCCGACAAAATCGATCGTAAAACGGCGGTTTTATTCGGAATTTAACACGAAAAAGAAAAATTCTCCTATACCCTTACGTTAAGCTAAACCGACGGTTTAGTAAATCGTGATTTTATAAAAAATTTGTAACCGGATAAAATTTTTTTGCGGAATATTTTCTGCGATAATATCGGAAAAATCAAGTTTATTGAGGATGGGGCGGAGCGACTGCCAAATCGACTGAAATATCCGATAAGCATTGCAACCCAAAATATATGTATATTTTAATGACCGTAAATGTTGCCGATCGATACGTCAGACCGAAGCGAGCGCGGTTTTATACGGAATTTGACACGAAAGAAAAGTTTTTTCGTATGCCTTACCGTACAGCTAAACCGACGGTTTAGTAAATCAAGAATTTTAAGGTTTGAAATCGCGGCATATTTTTGCAGAAATACGGATAGATAGGAGGATTTTATAGATTACAATACAGTATATGTATAGTACGGCGAATAAATTTGTAAAGTACGGTACAAACTAAACTTGCATAGACAAAGTTTCCGTTTATAAATAAAATTCGGATTTGTTGTCTAAATCATAAAGGGGGAAAGTGGAAATGGCTAACACCAAAAAGACTGCTACGAGCAAAAACAATTCGACGCGTTGCTGCAGCTCTAAAAAGACTGAAAACAACGTACGCAATTGCGGTTCGACGACTAAGAACAGCAAGTCGACTACTCGTACGCAAAGCAAAAAGTCCGAAACCGTAAAAGCGAAATAAGGACAGGCAAATAATTACATCACTTACCTAAGCGAAAAATCGAGCCCGAATATGAGCCCGATTTTTTCGTGTCGCATTTAATAAGTAATGTTAATAATGATAGTTCAAACCGTGATTATCCGTTAGTTCGGGAAACAGCATAAACAGCGTTTATAATATACGTATGGGGGTAATATGATAAAATGCCGTATAAGCTTACAGGATAATAAAAACATAAGTTTTTTTAACTATTTCTATCGGATCATTAGACGGATGTTAAATAAAAAGACCATTTTTGCCGCCATATTTGGGGCATTACAGACTTACGGATATTTTACCGGCTTGTCGTGAAATATCTTCAAAACGGTTGTGTCGATCGCGCAGGTTTTTATAAGTTAAATTGCGGTAATGTACATATTAAACCGCTTCAACTGCGGTACGGCAATCGACATCTCGCACGTAAAACGGCTGTATCGACGAAAACAATTTATTGCCGGATGTACCTAACAAACCGAAAAAGACTATAGTTATTTTATAAAATTCATTATGATCGATACCGATTATTGTACGTTTTTATTTCTCATATTTTCGGTTATTCGTAAAACCAATAGAGGTTGAGTTAATGTCTCTTGGGCGGTACCGATTCAGTTCAATTTGACTGCCAACACCTTTTTCATGTCTTATATACGGAAGTTTTTGCCGGATACATCGACTGCACATAAAGGGTTTTAGGCTGTCGCCCAGAAACAGCTTTTGAGCGGTCGAAATATCGATATATTTTGTTAATTTGTCTGTCCGTATCAAATTTAAGTATGCTTAATGAAATTGCTTGTATACCGAAAAATATTATTTACATTAAATATAACAGCTTTATAAAATCAAATAAAATATGAAATTAAATTTCATAAAATTACGGTAAAATATTATTGATTTAAATATGAAAATTATAATTAATTTAATACTCGTTATTTACCCCCGGTTCGTCAATATATTAAAAACATTAAAAAATTACAAATATTTCTGCCGTTATGACATAAAAAAGCAGTTTTTAGCAGTTTTTACATGATTTTGCGCTATAATAATATGATAAATATTTACTGACTAAAATAATTTTTTATTTACAAAAAATATATAAAATTTAAATTATTAAAATTTTATGCTCATACGGTATTTAGGTTTAATATTTATTTCGGTCGTTTAAGTGAATGACGGTTTTTTCGGTGCGGTTGGTCGGTAAAAAGTCGGAGACTAATTACGGTATAAACGCCGTTATTTTACAAGCATATCATCCGACTATTGTAATAACTCCGAGAATAAAGTCGTGCGGCGGAAAAAATTTTAAAAGGTTATTCGGATAAACGTAAAACGACATGCTGTCGACAAAAAAATCGACTAAAACGCTTGACAAGAGGTGTTGTATTGTATTATAATCAAAGTTACGCGTGGAATTGCGCGTACGGTAAGTCAATTACCAAATGCTCTTTATTCGGGTCTTACTCGAAGCGGGAGCGGCAATACTACTAAAAGGAGGTAGAGTAATATGCCTACGATCAACCAGCTTGTTAGGAAGGGTCGTCAAAAGGTCGAGTATAAGTCCATGAGTCCTATTCTCGATAACAATCCGCAAAAGCGCGGTGTGTGTCTTTCGGTAACGACGACAACGCCTAAAAAGCCTAACTCCGCTTTGCGCAAGATCGCACGTGTGCGTCTTGTAAATAAGATGGAAGGTACGGTCTACATTCCCGGCATCGGTCACAACCTGCAAGAACACTCGGTTGTGCTTGTTCGGGGTGGGCGTGTGAAGGATTTGCCCGGTGTGCGGTATCACATCATCCGCGGTGCATTAGACACCGCAGGTGTGGCCAAACGCAAGCAAGCCCGCTCAAAGTACGGCGCAAAGAAAGCGAAGTAATTTAGGACCGTCTTATATCGCACTCGCGCGACGTGTTGCTATCGGTTTTTTGAGGTAACTGAGTTGCGGCTGCTCGGTGTAGCGTTGCTACGGCTTTGCGGTCGTGCGTTGTCTCGGAGTTAAACGTATACGGAACGTTTGCGCAGTGTTTTCGGACAGTCCGTACGCAATTATGTCTTTGATTTTAATAAGGCATATAATGCGGATACTTTGCGATTCGGCGTTTAATCGCTTTTCATTAATATATTATATATATCGAAAGGCGCTACGGGGCGGACATGCCCCATAATAAAATCGAATAAGGAGATAATCATGCCGAGAAGAAGCGGCGTCCCCAAAAGGGATGTTTTACCCGACCCTATTTATAACAGCAAGGTCGTTACAAAGCTTGTAAATCAGATCATGCAGGACGGCAAAAAGGGTACGGCGCAAGCAATAGTATACGACGCGTTTTCTATAATAAAAGAAAAAACGTCGCTCGAACCGGTAGACGTTTTCGGTCAGGCAATGGCCAACGTCAAACCGCAGTTGGAAGTTAAAGCACGCAGAGTGGGCGGCTCGACTTATCAGGTCCCGCTCGAGATCCGTGCGGACCGTCAGCAGACGCTCGCTATACGTTGGATCGTTATGTTCGCACGTAAGCGCGGCGAAAAGACGATGGACGAGCGGCTTGCCGGCGAATTGATAGACGCGTACAACAATACCGGCGCGGCTGTCAAGCGCAAAGAAGAAATGCACAGAGTGGCGGAAGCGAACAAAGCGTTTGCCCACTTCAGATGGTAGAGCGGCAGCGTAACGCAAACGCGTAATTGTCGAATCCGTACAGTAGGCGACAGTCTGTATATATTGCGGCGACGATCGCTTAAGATCTGATTCGGAACGGCGCAGCCTGTTCTGTCAATAATAAGGTCGGTATCCGACCGTAACGGTTTGCCTATAGGCAAACGCGAAAATTCGCAATATTATATATCCGATGCCGAGTGCACTGCGCTTACGGCGGCAAGCGATGTATCGGAGCGAATAATTCTATCGTCGAAAGGCGAAAAATAGAGGATAATTATGGCAAGACAATTTGCATTGGAAAACACGCGCAACATCGGTATCATGGCGCATATCGACGCAGGTAAAACTACGACTTCCGAGCGTATTTTGTTCTATACCGGAAAGGTACACAAGATAGGCGAAGTCCACGACGGCGGTGCGACGATGGATTGGATGGTACAGGAGCAGGAACGCGGTATAACCATAACTTCCGCTGCGACCACCACGCAGTGGCGTACGTCGCCAAACGCGCCGATGACGCGCATAAACCTTATAGATACCCCGGGACACGTCGATTTTACAGTCGAAGTGGAACGTTCGCTTAAAGTTCTCGACGGCGCGGTCGCGGTGTTTTGCGCAAAGGGCGGTGTCGAACCGCAGTCCGAAACCGTTTGGAGGCAGGCGGACAAGTACGGTGTTCCGCGTATGGCGTACGTCAATAAGATGGACATTAACGGCGCTAATTTCTTTAATGTGCTCAAAATGATGAAAGAACGTTTGGGCGCACACCCCGTCGCATTGCAGATCCCTATCGGCAATGAAGATACTTTTAAGGGCATGATCGACCTTGTCACCATGAAAGCGGAGATCTACGAGGACGATCTCGGAAACGTCATAAACGAGACCGAGATCCCCGCGGAGCTTAAAGCACAGGCGGACGAGTACCGCGGCTATCTGCTGGAGGCTGTTGCCGAAACCGACGACGCGCTTATGGAAAAATACTTCGCGGGCGAAGAACTGTCCGTCGAAGAGATACGTGCAGCCGTTCGCAAAGCGACTATAAACATGACGATGAACCCCGTTTTCTGCGGATCGTCGTATAAAAACAAGGGCGTACAGAAACTGCTCGATGCGGTAGTTTATTATCTGCCCAGCCCTATCGATATCGCAAACATAAAAGGTACCGATAAGGACGGGAACGAAGTCGAACGCAAAACAGACGATAACGAAGCTTTTTCGGGACTTGCGTTTAAGATCGCGGCGGATCCGTTTGTCGGAAAACTCGCGTTTTTCCGTTGCTACAGCGGCGTTTGTCCTGCCGGTTCGTATGTTTTAAACTCGACCAAGGGCAAAAAAGAACGTATCGGCAGATTGCTTTTGATGCATGCCAATTCGCGTACCGATATAGAAGAAGTACGAGCCGGCGATATTTGCGCAATCGTAGGACTTAAAGATACGACCACCGGCGATACGCTGTGCGACGCGTCGCACCCGATAATACTCGAGAGCATGGAATTCCCCGAACCGGTCATCCGCGTAGCTATCGAGCCCAAAACTAAAGCCGGTCAGGAAAAAATGACGATGGCGCTTATAAAACTCGCGGAAGAAGACCCGACGTTTAAGACCTATACCGATCAGGAAACGGGTCAGACGATAATCGCCGGTATGGGCGAGCTGCACCTCGATATAATAGTCGACCGTTTGCTCCGCGAATTTAAAGTGGAAGCCAATGTCGGTAAACCGCAAGTCGCGTACCGCGAGACCATCCGCAAGAAAGTCGAAGCGGAAGGCAAGTATATACGTCAGAGCGGCGGTAAAGGTCAGTACGGTCACTGTAAAGTCGTTATGGAGCCGCTCGAACAGGGTCAGGGCTACGTTTTCGAAGACAAGACCGTCGGCGGATCGGTCCCGAAAGAATATATCCCGGCAGTCGACAACGGTATACAGGAAGCGCGTATGAGCGGTATCCTTGCCGGTTACGAATGTGTGGACTTTAAAGTTACGTTGTACGACGGAAGCTACCACGAAGTCGACTCGTCCGAAATGGCGTTTAAGATCGCCGGTTCCATGGCGTTTAAGGACGGCATGAAAAAGGGCGATGCGTACCTGCTCGAACCTATCATGAAGGTAGACATAACGCTGCCAGACGAATATCTCGGCGACGTTATGGGCAACGTTAGTTCGCGCCGCGGCACGATCTTCGGCACCGACCTTGTAAACGGCAGTCAGATAATCCATGCGGAGATCCCTCTGTCCGAAATGTTCGGGTATGCGACCGACCTTCGTTCGCGCACGCAGGGTCGCGGCAACTACACCATGCAGTTCGACCATTACGCCGAAGTTCCCCGCAATATAGCGGAGAAGGTAATAGGCGAGCGCAGCAAAGCCCAATCCTGATTTTTTGCACATACATCGCCGGATACGGCGTCAGCGGTCGCACGGCGCTCGGTCATGCAGGTAGGTCTGCATCCCCGTCGCTCCGTACTCGGACTTCCTTGTCTGCGGTGCGTCTGTGCAAAAAAGCTTGATCGTACGGAATTGGCAAACAGACTGTGGGCGTACGGAACGCGATCTTGTCGCGTCACACATTGCTCTACCGTCGGTATATATGTTGCCGATACGATTCCGAATAAGGCATTGTTCGATGCGAAACTTATGTTTGTAAGAAACGTCGGTTAAAATCGTTTCGGATGAATAAAACACTTTTTAAAGCTGCGCCGCGCCTCGGCGCCGCACCGCAAAATCTTTTTAAAATCAACGTTAAAACGGTTGAGATTTTGAGAAAGTCGTGGTATAATAAGGCAAATAAATAAAAAAAGATTCTCTCGGAGGATATTAAAAAATGGCAAAGGCAAAATTTGACAGAAGCAAACCGCACGTCAATATCGGTACCATCGGTCACGTCGACCACGGCAAAACCACTTTGACCGCGGCGATCACCATGGTTCTTGCGGCTAAAGGTCTGGCGGAGCAAATGCGCTACGACCAAATAGATAAAGCGCCGGAAGAGAAGGCGCGCGGAATCACCATCAACACTTCGCACGTCGAGTATCAGACGGAAAACCGTCACTATGCACACGTCGACTGCCCGGGGCACGCGGACTATGTTAAAAACATGATCACCGGTGCTGCTCAGATGGACGGAGCTATCCTTGTCGTTGCGGCAACCGACGGTGTTATGCCTCAGACTCGCGAGCATATCGTTCTTGCGCGTCAGGTCGGCGTTCCTCGTATCGCCGTGTTCATGAACAAGACCGATCAAGTCGACGACGAAGAAATGCTCGATCTCGTCGATATGGAAGTGCGCGAACTGCTTTCCAAGTACGGTTTCGACGGCGACGGCGCGCCCGTTATCCGCGGTTCCGCGCTCAAAGCGCTCGAAGCTGCACAGTCCGGCAAAGCGGACGATCCTGCCTGCAACTGCATCATGGAACTTATGGCTGCAGTAGACAGCTATATTCCCACTCCCGAACGCGACGTGGATAAGCCCTTCCTTATGCCTGTCGAAGATATCTTTACTATCACGGGTCGCGGTACCGTTGCGACCGGCCGTGTCGAACGCGGTGCTATAAAAGTCGGCGATCCCGTAGAAATTGTCGGTATCAGAGCTACAAAGAGTTCGGTCGTTACCGGTATAGAAATGTTCCGTAAAACGCTCGATTCCGCTCAGTCCGGCGACAACGCAGGTATCTTGCTCCGCGGCGTCGACCGTAAAGACATCGAGCGCGGACAGGTCATTGCGAAACCCGGTTCGATCACACCGCACACCGAGTTCAAAGCAGAGGTGTACGTTTTGAAGAAAGAAGAAGGCGGCCGTCACACTCCGTTCTTTAACGGCTACCGTCCGCAGTTCTATTTCCGTACGACAGACGTTACCGGTTTGGTAGAGCTGCCGAAGGGAATCGAAATGGTCACGCCCGGCGATAACGTAACAATGACCGTTACGCTTATCCACCCGATCGCGGCCGAAAAAGGTCTGCGCTTCGCTATCCGTGAAGGCGGCAGAACGGTCGGTTCCGGTGTTGTCACCGAGATCATTAAATAATATAGCTTGATTAAAAACAAAGAGAACGATCTTTCGATGAAAGGTCGTTTTTTTGTGTAAAAATTTTTGGGGCTGTATAAGTGTTTGATCGAGATCTTATTTCGGCGGATCGATATTTCGGCTAATGATCGAATAAATGAAATGTTAAAAAATAAATTTCATTAATAGTTTTAGTCTGTTATATATGTTCGTAACGCGTATTCCGTAAATACGGGCGGTCCTACGGTAAGCAATGTAATAACCATACAAATATACGATGTCGGAACGACGGCGGAAATATTATTGCCGAACGTAGACGCCCAATAAATAAACGAAAAAGACAGTTACGGAAACAACTTCCTATAGTGAATTAAAAAAACGAATTTATATTTGTCGCACTTTCGGGCGAGGATAAAAGCTCTCGAACAATTTGTTCGAGAGCTTTTTTACACATAAAGACGTTATTAAGATATATTGAATTTTACTTAACAAAAGTAAACACTTCCGAAGACTTTTTCATGCCGATATTATAATAAAAAGCTTATTCCGAAATTACGATCTTTTGGCACCTTGCTTTCTCGCACGGTTCAATGCTTCGTAAACAACGGATGCTCCAAGCCCTTTTTTGCGATGTTCGGGAACGATTGCAACGGGTTTGATATACGCAGTTTCACCGCCGCGATTCCACGCTCCGCAATGAGCAACGTAATCTCCGTCTTTAATTACGAACGTTTTAATATATTCTTTAATTTGCAGTTGTTTTTCAACTTCGGCAATTACCTCGTTATGCGTTTGCGGCATAACGTCGTTATAAAAGCCGCGGTGTATCACTAACCGCCGTTGCCGGTCGTCGATTTGTGCATTCGGTTTATTGACAGAAAATCCCGTGGGAAGCCGATAGGAAAGATCTTGAGTAAATCAATAGCCAAAACACTTTCCGAATCTTGTTTTTTGTAACCCAAGTCATCGAGCAATTTACAAAGCGCAATATCATTTAGGTTTACTTTATTTGTCGGTGTGTCGTCGACGTAGATCATATGGCCTATCATATGCAGCAAAAGTTTTTCGTCGGAAAAAGAATGCAGAGTATACCAACGGTTTTGATAACAGGTATCGAATAGTGCGGTGCCGACGATCGTATTGCCGTTAACCCTGAAAAGAACGATTTTAGACAACATTTCAACATCAAGGCATGGGTGCCATCATCCGGTCATAGCACCCTCAATGAAAATGCTCGTTAAAGCCGCATTCGGCGTTATACGAAGCAATTTGCGGATTTCCTTATACCGATCATTAAAGAGTTCGTGTGTTTAATGACTTTCGATTGAATACATCGGTACACTTTTTATTAAATTAGTATTTATCTCGGATGATTAAATCATGAAGATAAAAGAATTTCAACCATCGAATTTGGTAAGAAATTTTAAGCATATCACTATCTTACCGAGCTATCGGCGGCATAGTTCGTCCGCGAAAAAAAGACAATATAAAAGGCGTGGCGTGAAGTCTCGCCTGATTCTCTTTCTTCTGCGGATCACCTGAAAGTTTCTACGAGAACTAAAACCGAACGGTATTTTTTTGTACGGTTGTTATACACATTATTCGAATTGTATAAATAAACCCGAATAAAACAGTTGAAAATTGCAGCATAAAAAAGACCGCTTTGTTGACGGTCTTGCGGATTTTATGCAGATCTTTGTATCATCTGTTTGTAAACGGTACTTGAGACGGGTTGGGAAGTTGTATGGTCTTGATATCTTTTCCGAAGAACGGTATGTATTTTTTTATGACCGTAAGAAATGCGGGGATCAGTACGAAATTGGCGCCTACCCAGGCTATGCCGTTACACAGGCATATTACCGTAAAACTTGCGAAATGCATTGCGAGCAACGATATAAAGACGCGCATCATAACTTCCGCCGCGCCGGACACCAACGCGATAGCGCCGCGTCCCATGCCCTGCAGAGCGCTACGCGAAATACAGAGCGTGCCGAGAAATATATAAAGACCCGAATTGAAAGCCAGGTATTTGAATGCGTAGTTGAACAGCGCTTCCGATCTGTCGGCTTCCGAGATAAAGAGCATTACGAGCGGACGGTGCATCCCCAACGCAACTGCGCAAAGCGCCAACGATATACAGATACAAAACACCGTAAATTGCCTGATTCCCGTACGGATCCGATCGTAACGTTTCGCACCGAAGTTCTGTCCGACAAATACGGCTATAGCCGCGCCGGAATTGTTGAGTATGCTGGTCGCTAGCCCGTCGATCTTGGTAGCCGCGACGTATGCGGTTACGGCGAGCGGTTCCATAGTGTTGAGCGCGGTCTGACCGAATATAAGACCTATGGAAATTACGGATGACTGAAGACCCATCGGCAAGCCGAGTTTTAAGTGCGTGCCGTAGTTTTTTATTTCCGGTTTAAAGTGTTTGGGATTAAGTCTCAGCTCGGGATAGCGCTTCCAAAGATAAATAAAAGTGAGGACCGCGGATATACCGTTTACCATTACGGTTGCGATAGCCGCGCCGCGCACGCCCATGCCCAGGGCTATAACGAACAGACTGTCCAGTCCTGCGTTGAGAACGCACGACATCATAAGAAAGTACAGCGGCACACGCGAATCGCCTATGGCACGGAGCGTTGCGCCGAAAAGATTGGAAAACGCCGATAACAGCATACCGGCAAATATAACGGTTATGTATTCGAGTGCGTACGGCAAAAATTCCGGCTTGGTATTCATAGCTACCAGCATAGGTTTTGCTACCGAAAGCGCCACGACAGTCATGACTATAACGATTCCGAAAGTCAGTATAATCCCGGTAGCGAAAGAACGCCGCATGCCTTCCGCATCGTGAGCGCCGCGTTTTTGACTGACTATAACTGAAAATCCCGACGCAAGACCGCTGACAAACCCCAGTATCATGTACGACACCGATCCGGTAGACCCGACACCCGTAAGCGCATCGGCGCCGAGAGCTTGACCTACGATCACCGTATCTACCAAGGAGTATAGCTGCTGTACGAAAATACCGATCACCATGGGCAACATAAAAACGAGTATGCATTTAAGCGGTTTGCCCGAAGTAAGATCCATTGCTGTATTGTGAGGTTTAGCCGTTGAGTTTGGGGGTTTCATAGTTTAAATGTTATAGCACCTTTATAATTCAAAGTCAACGAATTTAACGAAGTAAAATCGACAATTTTCAAATATTTTTTTCGAAAGATCCGTCACCGATCGCCACGTAAAACCGCTCGGATATCAACATATTCGAGCGGCGGAAAAAATGTGATTTATATTGCAATAAATACCGTCAGACAGTACGGATAAGATCCGGATCCGATCAATTTCGGTCATTTATCACGACTATTTAAGTGTAACGGATCTCGGGTTCGGTAGTTTCGTTTGATATGAGTATATCAGTCGAAAACGAAAAATCTCAACAGCGCAAAAACGGTCAACAGAACGAGGACCGTTGCGGCGGTAATTATAAATGCGGTGTTGATCCTCTTTTCGGTTTTTACGTTTCTGTCCGGCTTTCCGTAAATTTTACGGTTTACCGAATTGATAAGACGGGATATCCGTTTGTACACCAACAGCGTAACGATGACTGCGACAGTACAGCGGAGAAGATTAAAAGGCAATACCGACACCCACAGATAAAACGTGTAAAAAGTTTCCCGTGTGCAGGAAGGGAACAGCGGCTTCATCATCTGAATGAGCGGAGTCCAATTGCCGCCGAAAAAAACGCGGACATAGAACGGGACGAGAACTACCCTATTGAATACGAGTGCAACGCATATTAATGAGGCTGAGCCTATCGCCATTGCTGCAAGAGCGCCCTTAAATGTTCGGTGTTTTTTGTAGATGATCCCTGCGGTCACGGCGAACGCACACGAAGTGACAAGATCGGAAAGTTCTCCGACGAACATGGTGGACGTGCCTTTTATAACCAATTTTATAAGGATCTCCACGACGGTGATCGCCGCACCCGATAACGGTCCGAGCGTAAAAGACCCGATCAATATCGGTATATCCGAAAGCTTGAATTCCAAAAACCCGGGGAACGCAAACGGTATGGAAAAATTCAGTATGTATAAAATTCCGGCGAGCGTCGAAAACATTGCGATAAACGCAATATGTGCGGAACTTATCCCTTTATGTTCCTTTTGTACCGATACGTTGTCCATATTAAAGACCGTCCTTAAAATATTTTAAAGTCGTTCTTCGTATAAAAACGCCCCGAAAACTCGGGGCGAAAACAGCGACACAACTCGCGTCCATTCTTTTAACATCCGGACTGTGACCGTCGGTACGGGAATTTCACCCGATCGGGACCGTTTTCAACGCATACTCGATCTTGCGTTTACGGTCTTAGTAGACTATGACTACCGGTGGGGATTTTCGCCCCGCCCCAAAGAATGACTTTAATTTCGGTATTATTATAAGACCGTTTAACGGCGCTGTCAAGTATTTTTTTGCGGTAAAACAAAACAAACGGTGAATTTTGCGGCGTGTGCGACGGCATACTATATATATCATGTTATATATCGACAGACACGGAGATGCGGCGGAAGCGCTGTTGGGCGCGCTGTCCGGCGCCGATTATGTCGCGCGGCTTGAGCGCGGACTTTCCGATTCGCTCGGAAAAAATGTCGCTGTGTTGAATTCATGCGACGCGGCACTACATACTGCGTTATATCTCTGCGGCGTAAACGACGGGGATTATGTGCTTACTCCGACGTTCACGTTTTATTCTTACGTTGCGACGGTCGCGCATATGGGCGCGATACCCGTGTTTTTGGACTGCGATCCCAATACGCGCTGCGTATCCGCCGCCGCATTGGAAACGGCTTTGCTCTGGGCGGATCTTCAGTCCAAACCCCCGAAAGCCGTTATAGCGGACAACGCATTCGGAAGTATAGCGGACTTCGACGTACTGTCGCCGCTGTGCAAGGCGTGGAACGTTCCGGTGATCGAACTGTGCTGCGATGCGCTATGCGGAGAGTATAAGGGCAGGCCTTGCGGCGCGAGCGGCGATTACGGCGTGATCGGATTCGATAAGCGGTTGTTCGGCGGCGGCGCGGCGCTTGTCTGCGGAGACGATGCCGACGAAGCGAAAAAGTTTGCAAGGTTCGAATATTCGGACGGCGAAAATCACGATTACAGAATGAACAATTTTGTAGCAGCGCTTGACTGGGCGCAGTTAGGCACGGTTAAAAAAATAGCCGAACGTGCGCGCGCCAATCTCGCCGCGTTATCGTCGGCGTCGGATAGAGTGGTGCTGCCCGTAAACGGCGATGCCGCGGCATACGCTTTGGTAAAGGCGGCGGATATGATCCCCGAACTGCAGTCGGCGGGATTCGATGTAAAAAAACCGCCGCCCGTCCATACATTGCCGCAATACGCCGACAGTATGTTTTTCGAACACGAACAGGGCTATCCCGTATGCATGTCCTTTTCCGATTGCTGTTTGATCGGCATGGATATGTCTGCGCTGCAACGGCGGCGGCTTATCCGAATGCTTAAATCGCGGTGACGGTCGCGCAGATAAACGCTTGCTAAAAGATAAGTGTTGTGATACAATGTAACAGCAATCGTTACGCGGTGCGCCCGTCGGGCGCCGTGCGTAAATTCGGGATTGTATTACGGCATAAAATGAAAGCAGTAGTATCGGTCATAGGCAGAGACAGAACGGGCATAATCGCCGCTGTCTCGGGTGCGCTCGCGGAGCGCGGAATAAATATCGAAGATATTTCGCAGACCGTCATGCAAAATAATTTTGTCATGATAATGCTTGTCGACACGTCGGGTTCGACGGTCCCGTTCGACAAGATAGGAGAGCAGCTTCAAAAAGCGGCAGACGGATTGGGCGTGACGGTACACGTTCAGCACGAAGACCTTTTTAACGCTACTCAACGCGTGTAACGCACGGCGCAGGTATTATCGATGTTTACCGAAAACGAAATTCTCGAAACCATAGATATGCTCGATAACCGGCATTTGGACGTGCGCACGGTTACAGCATCGCTGTCGCTGTTGGATTGTATAGATCCGTCTGCGAAAAAATGCGCGGAAAAGGTATACGATAAGATAGTTCGCGTTTGCGCGCGGCTTGTCCCTGTCTGCGAAAGTCTGTCGGCGCGGTACGGAGTGAAGATAGTAAATAAACGGATAGCGGTAACGCCCGTATCGGTGATAGGTGCGGCGAGCGGCGGATTTACGGAACTTGCGCATGCGCTCGACCGCGCAGGCAAGGCATTGGGCGTAGATTTTGTCGGCGGTTATTCCGCGCTCGTTCAAAAAGGCGCGACCGATGCGGAAAATGCGTTTTTGGACACTATACCGCAGGCGCTTACCGAAACAGATATAGTATGTTCCTCTGTGAACGTCGCGTCCAGTAAGTGCGGTATTAATCTCGACGCGGTGGGCAAGCTCGGGAAACTGATAAAAGAGCTTGCGTACAATACTCGCAACAATAATTCTTTCGGGTGCGGTAAGCTTGTCGTGTTTTGCAACGCGGTGGACGACAATCCGTTTATGGCAGGCGCTTTTGCAGGATTATCGGAAGGCGAATGTGCTATAAACGTGGGTGTGTCCGGTCCGGGCGTCGTCGAATACGAGATAAACAAACATCCCGACTACGATATAACGCAGATATGCGAACTTATAAAACGTACGGCGTTCAAGATAACGCGGCTTGGCGCGCTTATCGGCGGCGAAGCGGCTAAAGAACTGGGACTTGCGCCCGGCATAATCGACTTGTCGCTGGCGCCAACGCCGGCGGTGGGCGATTCGGTGGCGCGTATTCTCGAAAGCGTAGGGCTTTCTTCCGTCGGCGCGTGCGGTACTACCGCGTGCTTGGCGCTGCTCAACGACGCGGTTAAAAAGGGCGGCGTTATGGCGGCGAACAGGGTAGGTGGACTTTCGGGCGCGTTCATCCCCGTGTCGGAAGACGCCGGAATGATAGAAGCCGCGCGCAGCGGAAAATTGAGCATAGAAAAACTGGAAGCGATGACCGCGGTTTGCTCGGTAGGTCTGGATATGATAGCGGTGCCCGGCGATACCTCGGCGTCGGTCATTTCCGGTATGATCGCCGACGAGTGCGCAATAGGTATGATAAACAATAAAACTACGGCGGTAAGGGTCATTCCGGTATACGGAAAGACGGTAGGCGAAGAAGTCGATTTCGGCGGACTTTTCGGCACCGCGCCGATCATGCGCGTAAATCCCGGTTCGCCCGACAAATTTATCGGCCGCGGCGGCATAATTCCGCCGCCGGTGCATTCATACAAAAACTGAAATAAAAATAATAAGGAGATAATATATAATGAAAAGAAGCGAGATCGAAAATAAATACAAGTGGCATTTGAACGATATGGTCGACGGCGACCAAACGTTCGAAAAGCTTTTTGCCGAAGTCGACGGCGCATTGCCCGAGCTTGAAAGCTATAAGGGTAAACTGTGCAACCGCGCCGATGCGTTGGCGTGTTTAAAGCTCGATGCGGAAGTTTCCGCAAAATTCGAACTGATCTATATTTATTCGCACATGCTTCGCGATCAGGATTCCACCGACGGCAACGCGGTAGGGCTGGCAAGCAGGACGGAAGGGCTTGCCGGAAAGTACGGGGCGGCGGTCTCGTTTATGAGCAGCGAACTGGGCGCGCTGGATTCGTCAGTGCTGAACGCATATATAGCGGATCCCGAATTTACCGATTTCGATTTTATGCTGAAAGAGATAGACAGGCAAAAGGCGCATATACTCTCCGACAGGGAGGAGCGTCTGCTCGCGCTCGGCGCGGAGGCGTTTAAAACGACGTACAATGTGGCACATATGCTGTTCGACGCCGATCTTAAGTTCAAACCGGTCGAAAAGGACGGTAAAACCGTAGAACTGAATAACGGTAATTACGGAGAACTGTTGGCCGACGGCGACCGTTCGGTGCGTAAGTCCGCGTTCGATAATCTTTACGACGGATATATCGCGCATATCAATACGCTTGCCGCCAACTATGCCGGCAATGTAAAGGCGGACAATTTTTACGCCAAAGCGCGCGGATATAAAGACTGTTTGGAAAAATCGCTGTTCGGCGACGGAGTCCCGACGTCGGTCTATACGAACTTGATCGATGCCGTAAACAAAAATTTCGCGTCGCTGCACAGATATATAGCGCTGCGTAAAAAAATGCTGGGACTCAAAGAACAGCATATGTACGATCTTTACGTGCCTATTGTCGAAAACGCGGAAATGAAACTTCCGTACGAACAGTCTTGCGAGATCGTAAAGTCCGCTTTGAAACCTATGGGCAAGGATTATGCCGAACTTTTAAATAGAGCGATGACCGAAGGCTGGATAGACGTAATGCCCAACGACGGCAAGCGCGGCGGCGCGTACAGCTGGTCGGCGTACTCCGCACATCCGTACGTACTGCTCAACTATACGCCGACGACCGAAGATATTTTTACGCTTGCGCATGAACTGGGGCATTGTATGCATTCGTACTATTCGCAAAACGGTCAGCCGTATTCGAAGTGGGATTACCAGATATTCGTCGCCGAAGTCGCATCGATATGCAACGAAACTTTGCTGGACGACTATCTTATGAAGAACGTCAAAGACGACAACGTCAAGAAATATCTGTTGAGTTTAAGGCTCAACCGTTTCCGCACCACGCTTTTCCGTCAGACCATGTTTGCCGAGTTCGAATACAACGCGCACAAAATGGATCTCGAAGGCAAGCCGCTCACGGTCGACGGTCTTTGTTCGATGTATCTCGACCTGAATAAAAAATATTACGGCGACGCAGTCGTTTCGGACGACCGTATAGCGTACGAATGGGCGCGCATACCGCATTTCTATACGGCGTTCTACGTTTATAAATATTCCACCGGCATGACGGCGGCTACAAGTATCGCGCGCAATATCCTTATCCGTCCCGGTTACGTCGATATCTATAAGGATAAGTTTCTTAAAGCCGGCGGACATAAATCCCCGTACGATATACTTTGCGACACGGAGATCGATCTTGCGTCGACCGGACCTTATGACGATGCGTTTGCGTTTTTCAATGCCGCGCTCGACGAGCTGGAAAAACTTTGTTAAGTTTGATGCTATCCGAAAAGCGGCGCATTCTTGCGGTCTTTGCCGTGTGTTGCGCCGCGTTTATACTTACAGGCTGCGGCGCGAGCGTCACCGTATACGATTATACATCGGACGGCGTGCGGTACAACATGTACGAGCTGGAATTCGACAAGTCGATTATAAACGGAATGGAGCAGTCTGCCGTAAATGATGCCGACGGCAATAAGTACACGGTAGCCGGGTATTTATATACTCTGTTCTGCGACTTCGGTTACGAACTTACGGATGCCGAGGACACCGGCGAAAAGTATACCGTGAGATACAGAAAGGCAGTGGGCGGCAGATCCGAACTTTTCGAAGCGGGAACGCCCGTCGCGTTTAAGACCGACAGTACCGAAAACCCGTTTATAAGAACGTACACTTCGATCTCGCCCAATCCGTTTAACGGTGTGCGGCAAAAATACGACGCCGTTGCGCCCGGTCAGTCGCTTACCGTTTTGGACAGGTTAAAAAACGGTTCCGTTGCGCGCGACGAGTTCGGGGAACTTGTGGTCGCATACCCGTCGCTTGCCGACGCGTTCCCGTATATAAAGAGATTCGATCCCGACGGGCTGTTGCTCAAATATGTAAGATACGGGTCGCCGAGGACGCTTTCGTCGGGCGCGTCGTCGGGCGGAAAGACGGCGGCGTTTGTATATTCCAGGTATTTCGACGATACTTACACTAATATAGAACTGTCGTATAAACGGGCTGTGCCGTACGGATGGTATTTGACGGCGCTTGCCGCAGGAGCGGTCACGCTTGCGATATTCGCGGCGGCGACACGGACGAAAAAAGATAAAAAGAAACCTACGCTGCTGGACAGATTCCCGTACGATCCCGAAGAGTACAGGGATTACGAAAACAGGTTCCCGGCAAACAGATAGAACGGGTATCATAGGAGAAGACGACTATGCCGAAAAAGGACGCCAAAGAAGAGGCGGTAAAAAATCATCCGCATGTCATTGCGCGCCAAACTCCCAATAATTACGAAGCGGAAACGGCGCTGATAGGCGGAATGCTTATCGACGGGCAGACGGCGGCAAAGTTTATGCCGCAGCTTACCGCCGACGATTTTTATACCCCCGGGCATAAATACGTAATAGATGCCATCGCTTCGCTTTTTAATGCGGCGAAGCCCGTAGATTTCGTAACGGTAGTCGGCGAGCTTGAAAACAGCGGCAAGCTGGAGCTTTCCGGCGGAGCGGAATATATTTCGAAAATGATAGCGGCGGTGCCGTCTGTGGCAAACGCTCAATATTATTTCGATATAGTCAAAAAGAATACGAAGTTGCGCGCGATCATCGATATAGCGCGGAAAATGGCGGACGAAGCATATGCGCTCGATCCGGACGATACGGCGCTGTCCAAGGCGGAAGCCGCGCTGTACGGGCTTTCGGAGTCGACGCGGCGAGGCAAGCCCGAACGGTTGGAGGGATATGTAAAGATCGTGCTCGAAGATCTTAAACAGCGCGCGACCGAAACAAATGTATTCCGCGGCGTGCCCACCGGCTTTTCCAAAGTGGACAGCATTTTGGGCGGCGGTTTTCAAAAAAGCGATCTTATAATCCTTGCCGCGCGTCCCGGTCAGGGAAAAACCAGTTTTGCGATGAACTGTGCAGTCAACGCGGCGCGCAGGAAACGTCCGGATAACGGACAATACTACTCCGTTGCCGTGTTCTCTTTGGAAATGAGCGCGACCCAGCTCGCAAAGCGCATACTTTGTTCGGTTGGGCGATACGACATGTCGCGCGCCAACCGTGCAGTCGTAGACGAAGACGATTGGGACAGGCTTTATTCCGCACGCGACGAGCTTTCGCATACCAATCTGTATATAGACGAATCGGGCGATATAACGCCTGCCGAAGTTCTGTCGAAATGCCGTGCGCTCAAGCATTCGAAAGGTCTCGATTTTGTGATGATCGATTATCTGCAGCTTATGCAGAGCGGTAAACATCTGGATAATTTCGTACGCGAGATCGCGGAGATAACGCGCGCGCTCAAGCTGGCGGCAAAGGAATTGGACGTGCCTATACTTTTGCTGTCGCAGATGTCGCGTAGTATAGAACAGAGAAAGGGCGCCGACAAGGAATCCAAACTGTCCGACCTACGTGATTCGGGCGCGATCGAGCAGGACGCGGATATAGTTCTTTTTATCGACCGAAAAGAAATGCCCGGCGGCGGAGACGGCAAGCCTGCCGCTTCCGAAGTCTATCTTAATATCGCCAAACACAGAAACGGCGAAACGGGCAACGTCAAGCTTATATGGCATCCTGCGACTACAACGTTCCGCTCGGCAGACGACAGGGGACAGCCGGACGAACCGCCCAAATTTTACAGCGGCAGAGACAGCGGTTTCGAAGAATCGGCGCCGCCTCCGCCCGAGCCGGACGGTTTCGGTTACGAGTTCGACGCCGTCGACCGTGAGGACGGTGCGCCGCATAAAAAGCCGGAAAACGGCGGAAAATCGGCAGTGGCATCGGCTATCGACGCCGGGCTTTTGGATGATTGATACGTAATAACGTTTACGGTCGATCCGACCGAGGTTAACGGTTTACGGTAAAGACATCTGTTTGTAAAGCACAAACAGGTAAAAAATTATACACTTTTTTATCATAAAAATACTTGACACAGTGTATAAATGGTGATATACTTTTTCAAATATATAAAAATCGTAACAGACAACGGCGTCGGAAGAGAATATCTCCGCGCCGTTTTATGTTACAAAATTATTTTATCCGGCGGAAGCCGTTAATGTTCAATCCAAAAAAAGGAGCAAAGGTAAGGCGATGGGGATCAAGAAAGAAACGAAGAAGCGGATATGCGCGGTGGCGGCGCTGGTAGGAAGCGTAAGCGCGGGCGGCGCGCTGGTAGCGTGCGGAAGCGAAGAAAAGCCTGTAGAGAAAGCTGGAGCGGAAGCGGGAGTGTATTACTTTGACGCGGGCGGAGAAGAGTATACGATGGCGTTGGGGGACGGAAAGCATGTAACGCTGATGATGGGCGCAGAGAAAAAAGAAGGGACGTACGGGATCAAAGACGGAGAGATCGAGATCAAGTTCGGAAAGGACGACGTAGCGAGAGGCGCGGTAAAGGAAACGGAGATCGCGCTGAAGTACGGCGGCCTGGATATGCGGTTTTACAAGAAAGTGTACTACGAAGTGAGGTACGACAGCGTAGACGGGAGCGAGATCGGGAGCGTAAGAGTGCTTAACGGGAAGCACGCGGAAAAGCCGGCGGATCCTGTAAAAGAGAACAGCATGTTTCTGGGGTGGTACGTAGACGAAGAGTATACGATGCCGTATATATTCAGTGCGGAAGGAGTAAGCGGAGACATAACGCTGTACGCGCAGTGGGCGGAGCTGGTGCCCGGAGCACAGGAGTACGTCGTAAGATTCGACTTAAACTACGAAACAGACGAGAAGATAGGGAACAAACAAACGATCGGAGGGAAACTGTACGATCTGCCGAAACCCGGAGGAAGAGAAGGGTACGAGTTTAAAGGGTGGTGGATAAGCGCGTACGAGGACGGGGAGAGACTGACGTCGGAAGTAACGAAAGAGAGCAGGATCGAAGAGAACAGAACGCTGTACGCGGTATGGGAAGAGAAAGGGAACGGGAACAGACTTAAGACGCCGCTGGTGAGCACGGAAGGGAAGACGGTACAGTGGAACAGAGTGGAAGGCGCAAGCTCGTATACGGTGGAAGTAGAGAACACCGCAGGCGAGAAAAGGGTGTACCAAGGACTGACGGCGACGCGGCAGGAATTGGAGCTGACGGAAGCGGGAGACTATAAGATAACGGTAACGGCGGTAAAGAGCGGAAACAGCGGAGAGAACTCGAGAGGAGGGGAAAGCTGGTACAGATACAAGGCGTTGGCGCGAGTGTCGATGTTCAGCGTGTCGGAAACGAGTTCGCTGGTATACAACGGGGTAGAGAACGCGGAAAGATATTACATAAAAGTGGAGTGCGGAAACGCGAGTCATAAACACGATAGATACGACAACGGAACGTCTACGTATTATAACTTTGCGAACTGCACGATGCAGGAAGGCGGAATCAAGTTCACGGTAACGGCGGAAGCGGAAGGCTGGGCAAGCTCGACGTCGGTAACGTACGTGTACAACAGGATACTGGACGGAGTAAAAGAAGTAGCGTACGAGAAAGAAACGCAGAGCATAAGATGGGCGAGCGTAAAGAACGCGACGGGATATATCGTGGAAGTGAACGGAGAAAGAGAAGAGATAACGGGGACGGTATACAGTGTAAAGGGATACGACCCGGGAGAACTGAAGATAAAAGTAACGCCGAAGACGAAGGGATATAACAGTCCGAAAGGGACGGAGATAACGGTACGGAAGGAAGAGTTGGCGGCGCCGAAAGGACTGGAACTGACTGGGACGGAATTGAGCTGGGACGCGGTAAAAGGCGCGGAAGGATATACGGTAAAGATCGGAGAGAAGACGTATGAAACGGATCGGAACGTATACGATATAACGGAAGCGATAGCGGAAGAGCCGAGTGCAAGCGGCGAATACCGAATAAGCGTAAAGGCGAACGGAGAGAAAGGATCGGAGTACAGCGACGAGATAAGGGTAAGAGCGCAGACGTTGCGCGGAACGCTGAAGTACGGCGACGGGAAAGTGCGCTGGGGGAGCGTGATCGGAGCAACGGAGTACCGTGTACGAGTGAACGGCGGAGCGGAGAAGACAATAACCGGCGGAACGGAGAGCGAAGTAACGCTTACACGACGCGGCATAAACGAGATAGAAGTGATGTACGCGGCGGGAGAGACGGAGAGCGCGTGGGAGAAGCTGGAAGTGACGGGCTATGCCGTGGAGTTCGACAGCCGCGGCGGCACGGCTGTAGACACCGTTTACCTCGCTACCGGCGACAGACTTGTCTTGCCCTCCGCACCCGAGCAGATAGGCAGAGTGTTCGACGGTTGGTACGATTCCGTGGGCGGCGCGAGCGGTAACGGATATAAGATCGAAAACGGCGAGCGGTTCGACACAGCCGGAGATAAAAAACTGTATGCAAGCTGGGATTACATGGAGTACGAGCTTGTTTATGATTACGGTTCCGGCGGACAGGGCGCGGCAGGCAGCAGCGGCAAAGGTACCGTTAAGATAGAACATAATTATACGCTGGAGGTCCCGTCGAATTCGGACGGCCGCAAGCTGTTTTTGGGATGGTACAGCACTGCGAGCGGCGCCGGGCTGCGTTATACCGATCACAACGGCAGAAGCTATTCGCCGTGGGCTTATCCCATGGGCGGTACGGTGTATGCGCGCTGGGCGAACGGATTTGCATTTACGTATCTGGAAAACAGCGATTCGTATTCGGTGGTCAGAGGTGACAACCTTATATCATCGGGTTTGAGCGAGATAACCGTTCCGACTTACTACGACGACGGTGTACACGGCAGAAAGAAAGTTACCGTCATAGACGGCTATGCTTTTGATAAATGCAGCAATCTGGTCACGGTAAACATACCCGATTCGATAAAGATAATTGCCGTTGACAGCTCGGCGTTCGGATCTTGTACCAAACTGCAGAACATAAATATATACAAAACGGAAGGAACTGTAGGCGCGGTCTACAGCTCGTATCGCGGCGCGCTTATCGAAAACAATGAGCGTACGGGTGCGCGCGAGCTTAAATTCGTACCTATGGGCAAGACGGGAACGTTTACCGTGCCCGGTACCGTGGATACCGTAGCCGCAGGCGCGTTCTCTAAATCGGCATTGACGGAAGTAATAGTTCCGACCGGAGTGCGTAACGTCCACGCAAGAGCTTTTGCCGATTGCGAAGCGCTCGAAAAGGTGACGTTTACGCCCGTGCTTGAGGGTGAGATCTCGATAGAAGAGCTTGTGATAAATGCCGAAGCATTTTACAGATGTACGAACCTGACCGAAGTGGTTTTCCCTGCGAGAATGAAGTCGTTCGATTCCAAAATGTTCTGCTATTGCGACGCTATGCTTAAGGTGGGAATGGAAGAGGGCGCCGCAGCCCAATACATGATCGTAAACGATATGTTGGTAACAAAGGATCGTAAGTTGGTATATTTCCCGTCGGCAAAACCCGACTGTATTATAACGGCGGATATAACCGAGATAGGAGCGTACGCATTTTATAAAGCAAACAAGATAAAGACCGTATCCATTCCTTCGCATGTAACGGCGATTTGGGAAGGAGCGTTTAAGAGTTGTAAAACCCTTACTAAAGTAACGTTTAACGGTGGATACGGCGCAAGATCCGTTACGGTCGGTGTTTCCGCATTTACGGAATGTACGGCGCTGTCTGCCGTCGAATATAAAAACTCGCCGAAAATAACGGATATAGGCGAAAATGCGTTTTATAAATGTACGGCGCTTACCGGCTTTACGATACCCGATACCGTTATTTCGGTAGGCGATAACGCTTTTGCGGATTGTTCCAACTTAAAAGCGATATCGATAGGAGCGGCTGTCGAAACGTTGGGGAACTATGCCTTCAAGAACTGTAAAGGACTGACATCCGTTACTTTGCCGGCTTCGCTCACTTCGTTGGGAGAATATGCGTTCGGCGGTTGCATCGGATTGAGATCGGTCGCATACCGATCGGAAAACGGCTCGCCGCTTTCGATAGGCGTTATGGCGTTTTCTTCTTGCTCGGCGCTTACCGAGTTTTACGTTCCGAAGTTTGTTACGGAGCTGGGCGACGGCGTGTTTACGGACAGCGTCAATCTCGCAAAAGTAACCGTTGCGGACGAAAACAAAAATTATACCGAGTACGACGACATCGTATATAAGCTTGACGATAAAGGCAATTACATAGGTATAGTTTATTATCCTTATACCAAGTCGGGCGCGGTGGTCTTGCCCGAATCTATGACGTCGATAGGCGGCGGCGTGTTCGGTGGCAACAAAAACATAACGTCTGTCAGTATAGGTAAAAACGTGACGTTTGTCGGTGCGGACGCTTTTAAAAACTGCACCAATCTCAGGACGGTCACGTTTGACGAGACGGGGACCGAGCCGCTGACTGTGGGCAGCGGAATGTTCTGGGGTTGCTCCAAGCTTCATACCGTAAACCTTCCCTCGCGCATGACGGCTGTTCCGGACAGATTTTTGCAGGGAACGGCGGTCACGTCGGTCGTGATACCCGATAAAGCTGTGTCGATAGGACAGTATGCTTTTTCGACTTGTACCGGGCTTGTGTCGGTCACTTTCGGCACGCGCGAGAGCGACGGCGAACGGATCTGCGATCTGACGACGATAAAAGCCAACGCGTTTTATAACTGTAAAAACATTTCCGAGATCTCCATACCTTATTCCGTAGTCGATATAGGAAACTCGGTTTTCTACGGATGTGCGGCGTTAAAAAAAGTGAGATTCGAAAACGACCCCGTGCCGAGCGACGAACTGCCGCTTACGATGGGCACGAGTATTTTTTACGGTTGCAGCGAATTGAGCGACATAGTTCTGCCCGAAAGACTAACCGCGATTCCCAATAACGCTTTTACGAGCTGTGTAAATCTTTCGTCTATAAATTTGCCGGGCAATTTAAAAAACAGGTCCGCCACCGTACTGGCCGTAGGTACAAGCGCGTTTTCGGGCTGCACATCTTTGCAAAACGTCACATGCACTAAAAACAGCGACTGCGAAAGTCCGTTTTCTATAGGTAAAGGGGCTTTTTCGGGCTGTACGGCGCTTGTCGGCATAGAGCTGCCCAAGCGTTCCGAACCTGCGGACGCAAGCAAACCTTACTCCGTATTCAATGAGTTGGGCGTAAACTACATAATGCCCAAATTCGATAATTTTGTGCGGTTTGTCGTGGAAGACGGCGGAATTTACTCGTCCGACGAGCAGGGAATATTATATTACAACTCGGTCGTAAACGGCGAGATCGTTAAAGATCACGGAACGTTGATCGCCTGTCCGTACGGAATAAGCGGTACTGTCACCGTACCGGCGACTACTCATACTGTTTATGACTATTCGTTCTCGTATTCCAACATCCGAGAACTAACATTCCAAGAAGCAAACGGACAGCTTACCGAAGATGAGTTTGCCGCTCTGCCCGATCTTGTCATATCCGAAAACGCATTTTATTACAGTAAACTCGAGAGCGTAAAATTCCCGTCACGGCTCAAGTCGTTGGGGAAAAATTCGTTTAGTAACAGTTCGGCGCTTGTCGACATTACGTTCGAAAGCGAAAGCCGTTTGACGGAAATAAAAGACTCGGCTTTCTATGCTACCGCGATCACCCTGCTACGCATTCCCGAAACAGTTAAGACCGTCGGATCGAGCATAGTCGGCAGAACGCCGATAACCGAGCTGTGGATACCGAGCGCAGTTGCCGGCAATATGTATACGAGTTTTCTTAATGCCGCGTCGTCGCTTACGTCAATTAATATTTACGGGCACAGCCCCGAAGAGAACGAGCCGAACGTATTGTTCGGTGATGACGGAAAAACTCTTTTATGGTACGATCCGGGCAATACCCAAACAGAGTATGTGATCCCCGAAGGCGTGGAGAGTATCGCGACCCGAGCGTTCTACGGTCAGAATCATCTGAAAACCGTGAAGTTTGCGGACAGCTCTTTAAAAACGATAGGCGCTTATGCTTTTTCGGGGTCGTCCGTAACAACGGTGGATCTACCCGAAGACTGTCAGATGACCGCCGTAGGATCGAGCGCGTTCAACGAATCCAATATCACGTCGATAACTATACCCAACAAAGTGACGTCGATTGGCGGCAGCGCCTTTAAAGCGTGTAAAGAATTGACATCGATCGCGTTTACGCCGCAAACGGTAACATCATCGGACGGACAGATATCTTCGAAGTACGTTATCACATCGATAGGTGCAAGCGCTTTCGAGAACTGCGTACAGCTAAACAACGTGGTTTTGCCTGACAGTGTCACGTCTTTGGAAAATATAGTTTTCGGCGGTTGTTCCGCATTGACCGATATTACGTTCGGAAAAGGTTTAAAAAAGATAGGGAACAAAGTATTCGGTTCTTGCGAATCACTTGTTTCGATTACGTTGCCCGACAGTGTAACATCGCTCGGAATAAATGTATTCACCGGATGTATAAATCTGGTAAACGTCAAATTACCGAGCAATATCTCTTCGATAGGCAACACGATGTTCAACGGATGCGTAAAGCTTACCGATGTTACGTTCGGCGACAAGATCACGTCGATGGGCACAAACGTATTCCAAAACTGTACTTCGCTCCGATCGGTCACGCTGCCCGATAAAATAACCAAGTTGGATAATAGCGTGTTTTCCGGCTGTACGGCTTTGGAAGAAATAACCGTTCCGGACAGCGTAACGGCGATAGGCGATACGGCGTTTTTAAACTGCACATCGCTTACAGCGGTCACATTCGGCGCGGGAAGCAAATTGGCTACGATCGGGAAAGAGGCTTTTGCCGGCTGTTCGGTTTTAAGATCGATCGAGATACCCGGGAGTGTGATCCAGATCGGGAAAACGTCATGCAATGTGTTTAAAGATTGCGTCGCTCTGGAATCCGTCACTTTCAGACAAGGAACGGTTCCGCTTAAATTCGTCGGAACTACTCCGTTCTCCGGATGTACAAAACTCAAGACCGTTGATCTGGGCGGAAGATCGACCGCGTTGCCCGGATCGTGTTTCAAAGACTTGCCCGAACTGACGGATGTGCGCGGACTTGACAACGTTACCGAAATAGGGACTTACGCTTTTCAGAACTGTACGGGACTGAGTGCGTTTACCGTACCGTCTTCGGTGACGAAAATAGGCTTGTATGCATTTAATAATTGCAGCGGACTTTTGAGCTTGACGTTTGAAAATTCGGATACGGCGCTTACCGTTCCGGACGGTACCGCGGTCTCTGGCGTCTTTGTAGGCTGTACGTCGCTGGTATCCGTAAACTTCGGCGGACGCGAGATATCCGTAGGAAAATATGCGTTTTATAACTGTGCGGCGCTTGCCGAAATTTTGGATACGGACGGCATTACAAAGCTTGGCGATTATTCCATGAGCGGTTGCGGTTTTGTATCGGTAAAAGTTCCCGGATCGCTGTCCGTACTGGGCATAAACGTATTCGAAAACTGCAGATCGCTGATTTCGGTCGAGATACCCACAGACGCGTTCGACACATTGAGCGCCTGTACGTTTAAAGGCTGCGATCTTCTTGCGGAAGTGAATTTTACGGGCGGCAATACGATGCTTGCGGCGATAGGCGCGTCGGCTTTCGAAAACTGCATGTCGCTTGCGGCAGTCGATATCCCACAATGCGTAAGCATGCTCGAAGACCGTGCGTTCTATAACTGCGGATTTACCGAGCTTAAGGTGCCGGTAACGGTTTCCGATTTCGGGAAAGAGGTGTACGGCGGCAACGCGGCGCTCGTCAAGGTCATTGTTTCGACGGACGATCTGGTAACGCTCGGCGTCGATATGTTTGTTTCGAGTTCGGTGAGGTCGGTCGAGTTTACCGGTTCCGGCGTTATGCTAAAGGGATTATCCGACGGACTGTTCAAGGATTGCGCAAATCTATCGGATATTGTCATCCCGTCGTGTGTAAATACGATTGGCGCGTATGCGCTGAAAGGAACGGCAATAGAACGGCTTGTGCTGTCGGAGGGATTGGTTTCGATAGAAAACGGCGCGTTCGAAAACTGTGTTTCGCTTAAGTCCGTGAATATCCCTGCTACGGTGTCGAATATCGGCGACAATCCTTTTAAAGGCTGTACCGATCTTGCGGAAATATCCGTGGCGCAGGACAATCAACTTTATGTTACCGACGGAAGCGTACTGTACGACGGAACGAGCACAAAACTTATCGGGGTTCTGTCGTCCGCTTCGGGCGAGATCGTATTGCCGGAAACAGTCACGACCGTGGCTGCGGAAGCTTTTGCCAGATCGTCCGTTACAAAAGTAATAATGCCGAGCGGTGTGGTTTCCGTGCTTGCCGGAACTTTCGAAGGCTGCGAAAACCTTACGGAAGTCGTCTTGCCGGAAGGTATCGTAAGTATAGAAGCGCGCGCGTTTGCCGGCTGTGTCAATTTAAATAACGTTTCTATCCCGTCCACAGTCAAGTATATCGGCGAAAATGCATTCGACGGCTGTACGGCGTTGTCCGATATGCGATTTGCGACAAGGGTGTCCGACGGGAATGCGGTCAACGATCTGACCGATATACGGGACAGCGCGTTTGCCGGCTGTGCTTCGCTTACTGCGGTGTCTGTGCCCGACGGAGTCACGGATATCGGGGAGTATGCTTTTAGCGGCTGCGCGGCGCTTGCGACGGTCGGTATTCCGGAAAGCGTGCTTTCGCTCGGAACGGGCGTGTTTGAAAACTGCGGCGTTTTGACGGCTCTTAATTTTGCGGAAAACAGTAAACTCGACACTTTGGGCGACTTCCCGTTCAGAAACAGCGGACTTACCGAGATAGTTTTGCCGGCAGGTATATCGACAGTCAACGAAAACATGTTTGCGGGCGCTACGGCAATCAAAAAAGTGACTTTTGCGCCGGGCACCGCGATAATCCAAATAAACAATAGCACGAGCAAGACTTCGGCGTTCGGCGACACTGCTTTGGAATCGGTGGATTTTTCGGGACGTTCCGCTAATTTGAGCTATTATGCTTTCGACGGTTGCGTAAAACTTAAGTCGGTCACGTGGAACAGCGTAAAAACCGTAGAAAAGAATGCGTTTTCGGGCTGTACGGCGCTTACCGATATAAGTTTGCCTGCATCAGTCAAAACAATTGGCGCTTATGCGTTTGCCGAAACGGGATTGACTTCGCTTACTGTTCCGAATAATGTAAGTCAAATTTCGGAATATGCGTTTTACAAAACTCCCATATCGGGCAAATTGGTGATACCCGGAAATGTCAAGACAGTACAGCAGCACGCTTTCGACGGCTGTACGAACCTTACGGGCGTCGAAGTGCAGAGGGGAGTTCAATATTTGTACGGCCCTGCGGAAGCATCCAAGGCAGGATGGGTCTTTGCCGGATGTACTTCCCTCCGCGAGGTGTCGCTGCCCGACAGTCTTATAAACGGTATACCCGTAGGAACTTTCGAGGGCTGTACGTCATTGGTGTCTGTGGAGATCCCTGCGGTGCCGAGTATTTACGGTCAGGCATTCAAAGGCTGTACGAATCTTACCGATGTTACATTCCGCGGTACCGCGACTTTGCTGTATATATACGAAGAATGCTTTATGGACTGCACGTCGCTTTCGAATATAAACCTGCCCGAAAGATCTTATGTATCGCTGTACGCACGCACGTTTAAAAACTGCACGTCGCTAACCGAGATAGCGCTGCCGTCGGCGGTCGGGTATATTTACGCAGGACTGTTCGAGGGCTGTACGTCGCTGGAAAATGTAACGGTAAAAGGACAGATCACGAAAATTTCCGAAAATGCTTTTAAAGACTGTACGAAGATCTCGAGTATAGTCATAAAAGGGAAAAAGCTCAACACAGTCGAAACCGATGCGTTTGCAGGCTGGACGTCCGCACAGACGATATACATAACAGATAGCGATGGGGCTGTTTCCGCAGATTGGGCGGAAGGCTGGCACGGAAACGCGGCGGTGGTATGGAACGCCGGTCCGGATACGCCGACACCGCCCGAGCAGATCGGAAAGGCTGCGTACGAAAATATGTAAGATATTAATTTTACGGGTTTAAAAAGACCGCGCGTTTGAAATGCACCGCAAAAGTCAGACAAAACTTTTGGAGGTGCATTTCAATTAGGGTTAAGATCGGCGCGGTCTTTTTTATGTTCGACTCAAACCGATCGGGAGTTATACGGTGTTGTTTTTTTGTCGCGGAACCGTTCTCGTAAATCATTTATAAAGGCAAACGAGATTTTTTACGAAAGTTTTTATTAACGTATTTCATGAATTCGGTTGACAAACATCGCGCGGAATGTTATAATCCTGTTTAATATTGTGAGTTTGTCAAGACAACGGCGTCGGGAGTGTTTTCCTACGCCGTTTTATAATAGACAAGATCAACGGCAAGAAAAACTGTATCGAGCCGGTATCCGTACCCGAAATGCACAAAAAGCGTAACGGGCACATGTAAAAAACAATAAAATATACAACGACCTCAAAAGGAGCAAAGATAAGGCGATGGGGATCAAGAAAGAAACGAAGAAGCGGATATGCGCGGTGGCGGCGCTGGTAGGAAGCGTAAGCGCGGGCGGCGCGCTGGTAGCGTGCGGAAGCGAAGAAAAGCCTGTAGAGAAAGCTGGAGCGGAAGCGGGAGTGTATTACTTTGACGCGGGCGGAGAAGAGTATACGATGGCGTTGGGGGACGGAAAGCATGTAACGCTGATGATGGGCGCAGAGAAAAAAGAAGGGACGTACGGGATCAAAGACGGAGAGATCGAGATCAAGTTCGGAAAGGACGACGTAGCGAGAGGCGCGGTAAAGGAAACGGAGATCGCGCTGAAGTACGGCGGCCTGGATATGCGGTTTTACAAGAAAGTGTACTACGAAGTGAGGTACGACAGCGTAGACGGGAGCGAGATCGGGAGCGTAAGAGTGCTTAACGGGAAGCACGCGGAAAAGCCGGCGGATCCTGTAAAAGAGAACAGCATGTTTCTGGGGTGGTACGTAGACGAAGAGTATACGATGCCGTATATATTCAGTGCGGAAGGAGTAAGCGGAGACATAACGCTGTACGCGCAGTGGGCGGAGCTGGTGCCCGGAGCACAGGAGTACGTCGTAAGATTCGACTTAAACTACGAAACAGACGAGAAGATAGGGAACAAACAAACGATCGGAGGGAAACTGTACGATCTGCCGAAACCCGGAGGAAGAGAAGGGTACGAGTTTAAAGGGTGGTGGATAAGCGCGTACGAGGACGGGGAGAGACTGACGTCGGAAGTAACGAAAGAGAGCAGGATCGAAGAGAACAGAACGCTGTACGCGGTATGGGAAGAGAAAGGGAACGGGAACAGACTTAAGACGCCGCTGGTGAGCACGGAAGGGAAGACGGTACAGTGGAACAGAGTGGAAGGCGCAAGCTCGTATACGGTGGAAGTAGAGAACACCGCAGGCGAGAAAAGGGTGTACCAAGGACTGACGGCGACGCGGCAGGAATTGGAGCTGACGGAAGCGGGAGACTATAAGATAACGGTAACGGCGGTAAAGAGCGGAAACAGCGGAGAGAACTCGAGAGGAGGGGAAAGCTGGTACAGATACAAGGCGTTGGCGCGAGTGTCGATGTTCAGCGTGTCGGAAACGAGTTCGCTGGTATACAACGGGGTAGAGAACGCGGAAAGATATTACATAAAAGTGGAGTGCGGAAACGCGAGTCATAAACACGATAGATACGACAACGGAACGTCTACGTATTATAACTTTGCGAACTGCACGATGCAGGAAGGCGGAATCAAGTTCACGGTAACGGCGGAAGCGGAAGGCTGGGCAAGCTCGACGTCGGTAACGTACGTGTACAACAGGATACTGGACGGAGTAAAAGAAGTAGCGTACGAGAAAGAAACGCAGAGCATAAGATGGGCGAGCGTAAAGAACGCGACGGGATATATCGTGGAAGTGAACGGAGAAAGAGAAGAGATAACGGGGACGGTATACAGTGTAAAGGGATACGACCCGGGAGAACTGAAGATAAAAGTAACGCCGAAGACGAAGGGATATAACAGTCCGAAAGGGACGGAGATAACGGTACGGAAGGAAGAGTTGGCGGCGCCGAAAGGACTGGAACTGACTGGGACGGAATTGAGCTGGGACGCGGTAAAAGGCGCGGAAGGATATACGGTAAAGATCGGAGAGAAGACGTATGAAACGGATCGGAACGTATACGATATAACGGAAGCGATAGCGGAAGAGCCGAGTGCAAGCGGCGAATACCGAATAAGCGTAAAGGCGAACGGAGAGAAAGGATCGGAGTACAGCGACGAGATAAGGGTAAGAGCGCAGACGTTGCGCGGAACGCTGAAGTACGGCGACGGGAAAGTGCGCTGGGGGAGCGTGATCGGAGCAACGGAGTACCGTGTACGAGTGAACGGCGGAGCGGAGAAGACAATAACCGGCGGAACGGAGAGCGAAGTAACGCTTACACGACGCGGCATAAACGAGATAGAAGTGATGTACGCGGCGGGAGAGACGGAGAGCGCGTGGGAGAAGCTGGAAGTGACGGGCTATGCCGTGGAGTTCGACAGCCGCGGCGGCACGGCTGTAGACACCGTTTACCTCGCTACCGGCGACAGACTTGTCTTGCCCTCCGCACCGGTATACGTCGGGTATATATTTAACGGTTGGTATAACTCGATAGGCGGTTCCGACGGTAACGGAATGGAAATAACCGACGGTGAACTGTTCGATATTGCAAGCGACACGGTTCTTTTTGCCGATTGGAAGAACGGTACGTACGACATAACGCTCGATTACGGCAGCGGTCACGCGTCATCTACCGGCAACGGAAAGGGTACCGTACAATATCTCAACGACTATACGCTGGAAGTGCCCGTCCATGACGACGGCAGAATGGTTTTTGTCGGATGGTACAGTAACCGTAACGGCTCGGGCGAAAGGTATACCGATCAGGACGGAAAAAGCACCGATAAATGGAAAAACCGTTTCGGTGTCACTATGTATGCGCACTATATAGAAGCGTTTAAATTCGTATATCTTCCTAACAGCGATTCGTATTCGGTCGTAAAATCGGATAAGCTTTCCTCGTCGGCTTTGACGCACGTTAAAATACCGGCGTATTACGACGATGGCGAGCACGGCAGTAAAAAAGTAACGATTGTGGACGGATATGCCTTTAGCGGATGCAGCAAACTGACGGAGATATCCATACCGGACACCGTAACTACGATAGCAGTAATGTCGTCCGCTTTCAAAGACTGTTCGAAACTCGAAAAAGTAAATGTTTATCACGTTGACGGCGTTATAGAGCCGCTGTACAGCACGTCCGATTCCGGGTTGCTGATGTATAAGAACGGAACGAGTAATGTCAACGAGTTGGTGTACGTCCCTGCCGCAAAGACGGGAATATTGACCATCCCCGATACCGTAAACGCGATATTGGTCGATGTTTTTGCCGGCACGAAACTCGAAACGATCATAATACCGTCGAGTGTGATGCGTATCGACAAAGGCGCATTCAAATCGTCGACCGAACTTAACGAAATCAGGTTTTTGCCGAAGCTTCCCGGCGACGGAAAATTATCGGAGCTGTCCATAGCCGACGGAGCGTTCGATCTGTGTTCCGGTTTGCAAAAAATCACTTTTCCCGCCCGAATGAAGACCTTTAACGCGGCGATTTTCGATTACTGCAAGGCTCTTACAGAGATCGACATGGAAATAAGCGACGAAGCGGTATATAAAGCAGTTGACGGTATGCTTGTCAAAGACCGTACTCTGGTATTTTTCCCGACGGGAAAGAAAACGTGCAGGATAACTACGGATATAACGGAAATAGGCGAAAGAGCATTTTACGATGCGGACGGACTGACATCCGTCGATATACCCAACTGGATAACTACAATACACAGCAGCGCTTTTGCGGAATGTTCCGCGCTTATGAGCGTAACGTTCAACGGCGGCGTCGGAGCGAGGAATCTTATAATAGGCGAAAGTGCGTTCGAACACTGCTCGTCGCTTTCGAGCATAGTGTACAACAACGCGCCGCAGATAACCGGCATGGGTGTAAGAGCTTTTGCAAAATGTACCGGTCTTCGAAGTTTTACCGTGCTTGATACTGTGTCGGAACTGTCGGAAAGCGTTTTTGCCGGATGCTCCAACCTTGCCGAAATAAATCTCGGCAATTCGCTCAAGACCATAGGCAAACAGGCGTTTTCGGGCTGTAAGGCTTTGACCGAAATTTCTTTCCCGTCGTCGCTGACAGGCGTAAGCGAAAAAGCGTTCGAAGCGTGTTCGGCATTAAAGACCGTTCGGTTTGCCGACGTATGCGAAAGCCTTACGCTCGGCTCCAATACGTTTGCCGACTGTACGTCTATCAAAACTATATCGTTGCCCGACTATGTTACATCGCTTGGAAGCGGCGCGTTTTCGGGTTGCTACAATCTTACGATAATAGATATAGACGAAAACAACAAATCTTTCGCGTCGTACGAAAACGTTATATATTCGCTTGACGCCGACGGCACATATACCGGCATAGTTTTTTATCCGTATACCAAAACGGGCGAAGTCGTATTGCCCGAAAAGATGACCGTTATCGGCGGTGTTTTTAAGAATAATACAAGCATAACTAAGGTCACTATTCGCAGTACGGTGACGCAGATAGACGATACAGCGTTTTACGGATGTTCTAATTTGCGCTCGGTTGAGTTTTTACCGCCGGAGACCGCAAAGGAAAGAACCGTAGCGGAAGAGCTTACGATAGGCGTCGGAGCTTTTAATAAATGTACGTCGCTCGTCTCGGTGATATTGCCGGAACGCCTTACGGAAGTGTCGGAGTATATGTTTCAAGGATGCACGTCGCTCGTCAGCGTGTCTATTCCGTCGACCGTTACCAAGATCGGCAGAGACGCGTTTAACGGCTGTAAGATGTTGACAACGGTAACTTTCGAAAAACGTACGGAAACGGTTGCCGCGGACACCGAACATGGGCGGTCGGAAGTGTCGACTAAACAGGTATGCGATATCGATTCCATAGGCTATAGGGCGTTTTATAATTGCTCGGCGTTGGCTTCTGTCACAATCCCGTACAGCGTAAGCACGGTATTTGCCGATGCGTTTTATAATTGTACGGCGTTATCCGAGCTTGTATTCGAAGACGGAGATACTCCGTTGGAAGTATATAACGACACCTCGTTAGATAGCTTTGGTTACACTTCCGGTGTGTTTTTCGGTTGTACGGCGCTTACGGAAGTGACTTTGCCGGAAAGATTAAACCGTATTGCCAATAACATGTTTTACGAATGCACGTCGCTTGTAGGCGTAAATCTGCCCGGCAATATAAAAAATTCAACGTTTACTCAGCGCGCCGAAAAAACCGCGACTATAGATAATAAAGGAGTGGTCACGGACGCGTCGTCACAGACCAGGAATAATCTGAATCAAAGTTACGGCGGTATGGCGATAGGGCACGGGGCATTCGGCGCATGTTCGGCGCTTAGAACGGTAACCTGCACGAAAAACAGTAAAAGCGAAGGCACGGTATCGTTCGGCGACAGACCGTTTAACTCATGTACGTCGCTCGACAGCGTAGAACTTCCGTCGCGGTTCGGTAAAAAAAGCGATACGGCTGATGACGAAGTTTGGTACAGCGCTCACGGAGGCAACAGTGATACAAGTTATCCCTTTGCGAATTGTAACAATTTGCAAAACGTTTATATTGAAAGGGGAGGGGAATTTGCGTACGATATAGACGGCGTCGTGTATTCGGCAAGCGGTAAAACGCTGTTCTATTGTCCTCTCGGAAGGACTTCGATAACTATACCGGACACCGTGGAAACGATCGGTGCCAATGCGTTCAGGAACGGCATTATTTCTGAAGTAAAATTCCAAGAAGAGCAGGACGGATATACCGGCGATAAAACGACGCTGCCCGATCTGACTGTAGGCGCTTCTGCATTCTATTTCTGTAAGTCGCTGCAATCGATAAAACTTCCTTCTCGGTTAAAAACATTGTCGGAAAGCGCATTCGGCAGCTGTTCCAACTTGTCGAGCGTTACGTTTGCCGACGATTGCGGTCTTACGGATATAGGAGCTTCGGTTTTCTCGTCTACGGGAATAACCGCAATCGTTCTGCCTAAAACCGTAACGACGCTGGGCGCTACCGTATTCAGCGGCGTTAAGCTTGCGGAAATAACGTTGCCGGACGGAATTATGAACAAGTTGATAACGCTCGGTTGCGCTGTCCCCGAAACTATAAAAACGTATTCCGCCGCCGGCGATATAATACTGCTTCCCGGCGAAGAGATAATAGAAGGGACTAAACTCGTCAAATTCTCGGGCGTGCCCGTAACGGAAGACGGAACTTACACCGTTGCCGCAAATATAACCGAAATATGCGATAACGCGTTCTTTAACAATCAAAACGTAAAACACATTCGCTTCGCACAAGGCAGCCAAATAGCGAGCATAGGACAGTACGCATTTGCCAATTGCAAAAATCTTTTGGATATAGAATTCCCCGATGATTGCGCTATAACCGATATTTCCGATTATGCGTTCCAAAACTGCACTTCGATTAACGGAATAACGGTGCCCGGTCGCGTAACGAGAGTGGGCAAGTTTGCTTTCGACGGATGTTCGGATCTCGCTGTGCTCGAGTTCGATCAATATACGCAGACATCGGACGGCGGCGAAACGTCGTCTGTATACAGTATCGAACATCTCGACGAAGGCGCGTTCCGCAGTACGGGTCTGAATACGGTAACTTTGCCCGGATCGGTGACCAAACTCGGGCGTATAACAAACGGAGCGACTACGACAGTGAACAACGTATTTGCAAATTGCGCGTCGCTTTCGACCGTTACTTTTGCCGCAGGTTCGGAAAAGCTGCTTATTTCCACAAGCACGAGCAGTAGCGGACACATGTTCGATAAGTGTGCGTCGCTTACGACAATTAACTTTAATAGCAGATTGGATTATCTGCCGCAGGGTATTTTTTATAATTATACGGCGTTGACTACCGTCACCGGAATTAATAATATAACATCTATAGGTAATTATGCGTTCAGCGGCTGTGTAGCTTTGTCTGAATTCGAAATACCGGTGGGCGTCATTGCCGTGGGACAGAAGGCATTCTTTAATTGTGCGGGATTAACGAAACTTTCGTTCGCCGAAGGCTCGGACAATACGGTAAAGAGCGCAAATATAACTTATTCAAACGGCGCGATATCGAAAACCGCGAATATCACTTCTACGAGTAACGCTCCTTTTAACGGTTGCTCAAAACTCGGCGCGATCGATTGCGGCAATAGAAAGTTCGATTTGAGTACAAGTATAATGTTCGCCAACAGCGGCGTGACCGAGCTGAAAAATATACAATTCGAAAAAACGGTATTGGTAAAAAGCGCGTTCGAAGGCGCAGCGCTCACGAACGTCGATTTTCTTGACGGTATTACAAAAATCGGTCAAACTGCGTTTAAAAACTGCAAATCGTTGACGGCGGTAACGATACCGGCTTCGGTAACAACTGTTGATAAAGGAAATACATTTGACGGTTGTTCGGAACTTACGGATGTAACGCTCAATAATGCGGCATATAGCGACAGTATGTTTGCCAACTGCACAAAGCTTCAAACGGTTAATTTCGCCGCGTGTGCGACGGCTATCCCCAACAGAATGTTCTATAATTGCTCGGAGCTTACCGCCGTTACTTTTGCAGCTAATGCCGATGCTTCTGCGTCGCTTACCATAACGAACGCGTCGAGCACAACATACAGCCCTTTTTATGAATGCACGTCGCTTGTTTCCGTAAACTTTAACGGACGCAAAGTAAGCATTGGAAATAACGCGTTTAACGGCTGTACTTCGCTTGCCAACGTAAACGGCATGGAAAACGCGACTAACATCGGGAACAGTGCGTTTAGCGGCTGTGCGCTTACTTCGGTGACTATCGGTGATTCTGTAACGACGCTCGGGACCGGGGCATTCCAAAACAACACAAAACTTTTATCGGTAAGCATAACGACCGATAAGTTTACGACGCTCGGTTCGTCGACATTCTACGGCTGTACGAATCTCGCTACCGTAACGTTTACCGGCGACGGAAGCGCGCTCACCACTATAGGCGCATGGGCGTTCGGTAAATGTTCGTCGCTCGAAAGTATACGGCTTCCCGACGGCATAACCACTATTTACAACGGTGCGTTTGAAAACTGCACTTCGCTCACACAGGTCAATTTCCCGAGCAGTCTTGTTACAATAAGCGAAAACGCATTCTACAAATGTGCTATGACAAGCGTGGATTTACCGGCGTCGGTAAGCGAGATAGGCGACAGCGCGTTCGCGTACAATTCGGCGCTTTTGAGTGTGTCGGTATCGACAGACAGTTTCCCGAGGTTGGGAGCGTATATGTTCTCCAATTGCGTAAATCTCGCAACTGTGGAATTTAAAGGCGAAGGCATAGTGCTCGAAGAGTTCGGCGAAGGCGCGTTTTATAAGTGCGGAGCGCTTAGATCGATAACGTTGCCGAAAAACATCAAGTTCATAGGCAGCAACGCATTTGCTAATACGGGCTTGAGCGAGATATCATTGCACGAAGGCGTATTGAGCGTAGGCGACAGCGCTTTCGGCAACTGTATGTCTCTTACGACGGCAAATATCCCTGCAAGCGTTACCGAACTTTCTGGCAATCCGTTTGCCGGAAGCGTTAATCTCACGGATCTTACGGTCAGCGAGGACAACGAGATCTATTCCGTAGTCGACGCGGTCATTTACTCGGGCGGCGGCAATACCATAGTCGGCTGTCTCGCTACCAAGACGGGCGAGTTCAGTATGGATAACGCCGTGACCGTTATCGAGTCGGGTGCGTTTATGAATTCCAAAGTGGAAAAAGTGGTCATAGCGGAAGGCGTTACGCAGATCGACAGCTATACATTCTACGGCTGTACCGAGCTTACAAGCGTGACTATTCCGTCGAGCGTAGTCAGCATCGGCGATTACGCGTTTCGCGGCTGCAGTTCGCTCGCCGACATAGCTATCCCGAACGGCGTAGTCAGCATAGGCAATTACGCGTTTTCCGGGTGTATCGGTCTTAACACAGTATCTCTGCCTGAAACTCTCGTCAATCTCGGCACCAATATTTTCGAAGGCTGCGAGCGGCTCAACAACTTGGTCGTGCCGGCAAGCGTCGAAAAGCTTACCGATTGCATGTTCAAGGATTGTACGGCACTCACGACGCTTACATTTGCACCGAACAGCAAGCTTGCGAAGTTCGGCATGAACGTGTTCGAAAACAGCGGTCTTACCGAAATAACAGTTCCCGTCGGAGTTTTGTATCTTAATAAAAGCGAATTTTACAGGGCCGGAAACCTTACTAAGGTCACCTTCGAAAGCGGTAATATGCCGTTGCAGATAAACGGTAATTCAAACACAAATAAACCGTTCGAAGGTTGCGATAACTTAGCCGAAATCGATTTTAACGGTCGAGTAACTTACTTGCAATCTTATGCGTTCAGCGATTGTGCCGGTTTGAGTGTTGTCAGCTGGGACGATATAGTCGAAATAGGAGGAAACGTATTTAGGAATTGTGTAAGTCTGTCGAACGTATCGCTGCCGTCCAAACTAAAAACAGTTACAGGATACGCGTTTTACGGCGCCGATGTAAAAACTTTGCATATATCCGCCGGTGTTAAATCGATAGAAGCCTATGCGTTCATGGGGACGAATATTGTAGAACTCGAGATTCCCAAAACATTGGAGCGGTTCGGCACGGGGGCTTTTGCCGACTGTACAGAGCTTACGACCGTAAGATTCGAAGACGGATTTGTAAATAAAGGCTTCAATATAGAAAATTATGTTTTAAGTAATATATTCAAAGGCTGTATTAAACTAAATCGAGTTTCATTGTCCAATACCATGACGGAGATCGTGCAAGGTATGTTCGAGGGCTGTTCGATGCTTGAAGATATAGATATTCCGGCGAGTGTCACCGCAGTGAAAGCCAACGCATTCAAAGATTGTTCCAAATTAAAGAGCGTGAAGTTTAACGGTAATTTGTTGACGCTCTTGAGCGAGCAAGCTTTCGCAAATTGTACTTCGCTTACATCGGTGTCCTTGCCGCAGTCGCTTACTTATATCGGCGCCAACGTGTTCTCGGGGTGCGCCGGCTTAACTTCTATCGTTATCCCCGTAAAAGTATCTAATATGAACTTAAACGCTTTTGCCGATTGGGACGGCACAAAAACGATATATGTTCCGGGCTATGCCGATGCGGAAGCCGCAGGCTGGACGGAAGGCTGGAACGGCAGCGCCAACGTTATTTGGGGCAGAGGTCCCGATATTTCTGCAGCCGAGTGACCGTATGACATGACGCCGTGATACTCGGAAATGCCACGAAAGTGTAAAGATCGAAGAACACCGCCCGACAAAACATGTCGGGCGGTGTTTTTTTAATCCAAAGCGTTCCTTTTTTTGCTTGACAATGCATATAATATAGTGGTATAATAACACAACGTATATTTCCGTAACAGACAACGGCGTCGGGAATCTTTTTCCCTTGCGCCGTTTTTTATTCGGAACGGTCGGTCGGCAATATCAAAGCGGTAACGGGTCGGTCGGTCGCATAAGGTACGCACATAGCGTTTATATGCGGAACTGTGCAGCCTCGGGTTTACCGCAAAGGAGCGATCATGGGACAGACATTCGAAAAGTATAAAAAACGGCTTATTCTCGAAGGCGTGATAAAATCATTGTTTTCGGGTCTTATCGTCGGATGCGGCGTAAACTTTACCGTAGCGTTCGTAACGTGGTTTACTGCGTTCGAAGGACTGTGGCTTGCGATAGGGCTGGGTATAGCCGCGCTGGCAGTATCGGCTCCGCTGTTTTATATTTTTAAGTTTAAGCCGACGTCCGAGGCTATAGCGCGCAGGATCGACAGACTCGGACTGGACGAGCGTATCGTCACCATGAGAGAGCTGGAAAACGATACTTCGTACATCGCCATGCGTCAGCGCGAAGACGCAATGCGGCATCTTGAAACCGTAAACGCAAAAAATATAAAGTTTAAATTTTCCGCGTTTTTGATAGCGCTTGTTATAGTCTGTCCCGTAGCGGCTGCCGGCATGACGACGGTTTCCGCGCTTTCGGACAGCGGTATAATTCCCGGTCCGATCGATCCGGGCGACGGCGACGAGAAGATAACGTATTACGAAGTGGAATATACGGTAGACAACGACGATGCCGGCGAGATAATAGGCGCCGATCCCATACAGGTAGTCGCGGAAGGCGAAACCACGGAATGGGTAACGGCGGTCGCTGCCGAAGGCTGGCAGTTCGACGGCTGGGACGACGGTTATAAAGAGGCGACGCGCTGCGACATGGATATCACCGATAACATGGTGTTTACCGCGATGTTTACGGAAGTCGAAGAGGGCGACGGCGACGAGGGCGAACCGGGCGATCAGCCCGACGATCAACCTGCCGATCCGAGCAACGGCGACAATAACGGCGATAACAATAATTCCGGCACCCCGGGAGTGCCGCCCGATTTCGGATCGAGCAACATTATAGACGGCGACACGTACTATAAACTCGTATACGAAGAGTATTATCAAAAGGCTATGCAGTATCTTGCGGAAAATGAGGATATTCCCGATCATCTTCGCAAGATGATAGAATCGTACTTTAATATTTTGCTGTGATCTGCGGCAAATTTATATAAGAAAAACAAATAATCAAACCGTATCGAGAGAGGTCAAATATGGTAACGGAAAAAGACATCACCAAATTCAGCGAGCAGTGCAAACAGATTTTTGCGCAGGTCGAGCGTGACGTAATAGGGCAAAAAGACATCGTGGAAGGCACCGTCATAGCCATGATCGCCGGCGGCAACGTATTGCTCGAGGGCGTTCCGGGCGTTGGCAAGACTCGTCTCGTTCGGTCGCTCGGTCGCGTTTTCAATCTGCCGTTTTCGCGTATCCAGTTTACGCCCGATCTTATGCCGGCGGACGTGACAGGTACGAATATAATAGTCAAGGACGAAAGCGGCAATTCGTCGTTCCGTTTTCAGCCCGGACCTATATTCAGCAACATAATTCTTGCGGACGAGATAAACCGAGCGACGCCCAAAACGCAGAGCGCGCTGCTCGAAGCCATGCAGGAACATACAGTTACGGTAATGGGCGTGTCGCGTACTCTCAACGAGCCGTTTTTCGTTCTTGCGACGCAGAACCCTATAGAACAGGACGGTACGTATCCTCTGCCGGAAGCGCAGATGGACCGTTTTATGTTTAAGCTCATAGTCAAAAACCCGAGTTTGGACGAGCTTATGGACATAGTCAATATGACGCAAAAGACCATGGCGGAAGTTGCGGACTCGGCGTGCAGCGGAAACGAGCTGCTTGCAATGCGCGCCACGGCAAACCAGATCCCCGTTGCGCAGGATGTAATGCGATATGCCATGACATTGTGTTCGGCGACTCATCCCGACAGCGAGTGCGCGTCGGAAGCCGCCAAAAAATACGTTAGGTTGGGTGCAAGTCCCCGTGCAGGTCAGGCGCTTATTTCGGCGGCAAAAGTAAAAGCGCTGTTAAAGGGACGTTTCAACGTGGCGTACAGCGACGTCAACGAGCTTGCGTATCCCGTTCTGCGTCACCGCATGAAGATGAATTTCGAAGCGATAGCCGGAAGAGTTTCCGCCGACGAAGTCATTCGTATGATACTGGACGAGCTTGCCAAAAAGTATAAGATAGGATCTGCAAACGAACAGCCCGAAACGCCTGTTTCCGCGCAACAGACCGGCAACGACGATGCCGCGCAGCAGACTTCCGAACAGTCGGACAGCGCGGAACAGCCGGCAAACGAAGAAAAAGGCGAAAAGAAGAAACGGAGATTCGCTAAAAAATAATGAAGGTCTCTTACTTAAACGATGACTTTTTCAGTCGGTTGGAGACTTTGGCGTTAAATCTGCGTACCGATCTGTCCGGATTTTTCGGAGGCAAACACCTTGTCCGTACATACGGTCAAACGGTGGAGTTTGCCGATTATCGGGAATACCAGTTGGGCGACGACATTCGGCGTATCGATTGGAATTTGTACAGCAGGTTTGAAAAGTTTTTCATAAAGCTGTTTACCGACGAAAGACAAATGCATGTCCGGATTTTTTTGGACTGCTCGGCTTCCATGGGAAAAGCCGATCCGCAAAAGGCTGCGTACGCCGTAAGTGCGGCGGCGGCTTTGGGGTTTTTGGCTGTCCATAATACCGATAAACTGTCTTTCAAACTGATCAAGGGCAATACTGCCGAAGATCCGTTCGGTACTATAGTGGGGAAAACATCGTTTTTCCGTGCGATAGGCGAGCTCGAAAACGTGCAGTTCGCCGGCGAATCGGATTTGGCGTCCGCCGTGACCGGGTGTGCGGATACCGGCGGCAACGACGGTTTGACCGTTATAATTTCCGACTTTTTTACGGAAAGCGAATGGAAAAAAGCGGTCGATTACCTTACTTATAAAAAGCGACAGGTGCTTTTGTTGCAGGTAATGACACCCGACGAAGTCGAACCTATGTATTACGGCAGAGTCAATCTTATAGATTCGGAATCGGCGGATCTTGCCGATCCCAAAAATATGAAAATGCGGATAACACGCGCCATGCAGATGGCGTACCGCGAAGCGTTGGACGACATGATCGGCGAACTGCGCACTTACTGTACTTCGCGTGGCGCCGAGTTTATTTCGGTACAGACCGACAAACCCATCGAAAAAATGTTGTTCGGCGAGTTATTGAAAGTAGGTATGATCTCATGAGTTTGCTAACGCCCCTGGGACTTTTGGCGCTTATCGGGATATTTGTCCTTATTCTGATATACCTGCTGAAGCCCAATTATCAACAAAAGGTGGTTTCCAGTACGTTCGTATGGAAGTTGAGCCTTAAGTACAAAAAGAAGCGGTTGCCGATCAGCAGATTCCGCAATATACTGTTGCTCATTTGCCAGCTGCTCGTGATCGCGGCGTGCGCGCTGTTACTTACGCAACCGTTCATCCCTTCGGAATCCAACGAACATAAGATCGAAAAAATAATAATTCTCGATGCGTCGGCGAGCATGCTTGCCGAATCGGGCAATGCGACGCGCTTCGAGCGCGCTGTGGCGGAAGCGACGGAATTGTCGGAAGAGGTGCTATCTAGCGCCGACGGCATTATCACCGTCATTCTTGCCGGCGAAACGCCGGCATACGTTCTGGAACGGGTAGGGTCGACTGCGGCTGCCGACGTCGAGACCGCGCTCGGCGCGTTGATCGAGTACGGCGAGTCGGCTTGCACATACGGTACCGTCGACATGGACGGCGCGGTGGATCTTGCCGGCAACGTGCTGGTGCAGAATCCCGACGCGGAGATCATCCTGTATACGGACACGGAATATATCGACAAGGCGGGAATAACGGTCAAAAAGATGACCGATGCCGCGGACTGGAATGCGGCGGTGCTCGGTTGTTCCGCGGAAGTGATAGACAGAAACTTTTATACATTCAAGATAAATGTTGCGAGTTACGGCAGAGATACAGAGCTCAAGGTAGTGTGCGAGATATCGGGGGTGAACGCCGAAGAACGTACGGTAAGCCTGGAGCAAAACGTGTACTGCAACAACGACGAAACCGTCACCGTTATATTCGATGAGTTTAACAGCGATATAGCCGTGTATTCTTACGATACCGTGCATGTGTATTTCGATAACGTTATAGATTCGTTCGAGTACGACGACGAATTCTGGCTGTACGGCGGAAAAAAGGAAAAGCTGCGTATACAGTACGCCAGCTCGGGCATAAATCCGTTTTTCGGCGCGGCGTTTATGGCTTTACGCGAAAATCTGCGTCCTACGTGGGATATCGAAATAAAGGAAGTCACCAACGGCAAGCCCGAAACTTCCGGGTTCGACTTTTATATGTTCGAATACGACGCCATTCCGTCGACGATGCCCACCGACGGCGTTGTCATGTTTTCGTCTCCGCAAAAAGCATTGCCGACAGCATCGGGTATAGTGCTGAAAAACATAGTGCCCGTAAAGAATGCCGTAATCGACCGCGGCAATCCGCATCCGTTTACCGAATATCTGCCGCTCGACAATCTGGGCGTAAACAGATATCAGAGCATTACGGTCGCCGACGGATTCGAAGAATTGCTTTATCTCGAGGGCAATCCGGTATTTTTGGTCAAAAACGAGGAAGCCGTTAAGATAATAGCGATGTTGTTCGGCGTGGATATGTCGTGGACGGCGGTATTTGTCGATTTCCCGATGCTTATGGGAAATATATTCGAATATCTGTTCCCGGCGACTACCGATAAATATGTCTACGACATCGGAGAATCGGTGTTGCTCAAAGCGCGCGGTAGCAGTATGACGGTAAGTTCCGATACTCTAAACGAAGTTTATACGGAGCATATGCAATCGATAAAACCGACGGCGCCCGGGTCGTACAATGTACGTCAGCCGATCATGGGCAACGATGCCGCCAACGTAAAGGTAATGACTTCGAACTTCTTTGTAAAAGTGCCGGCGTCGGAGAGTAACATCCGCGCCGTAGAGGAAGGGCTTAAACGTCTCGACAGAAAGACCAAGTCCAAACCGGCCGATATAGATATAGTGTTATATTTCGCAATAGCGCTCGTCACGCTGTTGTTTGCGGAACGCCTGCTGCAATCCAGAGATCAATTTTAAAGGAGGACGGTAGCAATGACGAACTTTTCGATAGATTTTACCAATCCTTGGCTGCTGTTCCTTCTTATACCGGCAGTGTTCATCGTGCTGTTCCCGTATTTCCGTATGGCAAAACGGTATAGACGCACGCGCAACCGTATAGTGTCCATGGTACTGTGCATCACGGTAATGGTACTGGGTATCTCCGTACTTTCGGGGCTTCATTTCGATTACGATGTCGTAAACAACAACAACGAAGTGATATTGCTAATCGATGCGTCTTACAGCGGCGGCAATGTCGAAAACGAAAAGGAAGATTTTGTTCAGGGCGTCATAAACAGCAGTTCCGAAAACTTTAAAGTGGGCATTGTGACGTTCGGTTACGATACCGTTTATGCCGTACCGATAACAGCGGAAACGGACGGGATATACAGGAAATATCTCGCCGCGCCGCGTCCGGACGACAGCGCATCCGATATATCCGGCGCTCTCGAGTATACGCGTACGCTTTTCAAAAATCCGGAGACCGCAAAGATAGTGCTAATAAGCGACGGTCTGGAAACGGACGGAAGTGCGCTTTCGGTCATCCGTTCTATTGCCGCGGAAGGCATAAAAGTCGATACGGCTTGTTTCACGGCGGAACGTACGGAGTCGGAAGTTCAGTTGGTGGATATAACGTTGCCCAAAACCAATATCGCAGTGGGCGATAAGTTCAATGTATCGCTTATGGTACTTAGTTCGTATCAGGGCAAAGCGACTTTTACCATGTACGATACCGTGTTCGACGACGAAATGAACGAAAGCACGCAGGTCGTTGCCGGCGTTTCGGATTTCGATTTGAAAACGGGCGAGCAAACGGTTACCGTAGAGCATGAGTTTAACGAGCCGGGAATGCACAGGCTGCATTTTTCGGTCGAGTCGGCCGGCGATACGCTTATGCAGAATAACGGATATTATTCGTATATCGATCTGCAGGTTTACGATAAAGTGCTTATAATCGAGCGCACTGCGGGCGAGTCGCAAGCTTTCGGCGATATACTCGCGGAAAAATACGAAACGGTCGATACCGTGACGGTGACCGATGCCGAAAACATGCCGCAAACCGTCGATGCCGTTCGTGAATACGACCAAGTCGTAATGTTCAATATTTCCAATCTGGATATGCCGCAGGGCTTCGAGGCGGTACTCAATTCCTATGTGTCGGACTTCGGCGGCGGCATGCTTACCGTAGGCGGAAACAAAGAAGAAAACGGTAAGGAAGTCGCAAACACTTATAACAGAGAAGCGATGCTTCAGTCCGAATATTATCAGGCAATGTTGCCCGTTCAAGCTGTCGATTATACGCCGCCGCTCGGCACGGTCGTTATTATCGACCGGTCCGGCAGTATGATGTCCAACGATGCCACCACCGGAAAAAGGCTGTTTGATCTTGCTAAGGAAGGCGCCAAGTCCTGTCTGTATGCGATGACGGAACGCGACTGGTGCGGAATAATGACTTTGGAAACGGGTTACAGCGAAGAGCTTACCCTTACGCCCCTTACTTTGCAGCATAAAATAGTGGAAGCAATAGACGCCATAAGCGACGAAGGCGGCGGAACTGCGTTCGCTCCGGCTATAGCGCAGGCAGGCAGAGCTTTGCGTGCGCTTAAAGAAGTCGAGAAAAAACATATAATCCTTGTGACCGACGGCGAGCCGGGAGATTCTTTCGATACCTATAACGCGGCTATCGCGGAAAACACTAAAAACAATATAACTTTTTCCATAGTCGTAGTAGGCAATACCAACAGAAAAGATTTGGAGATCGCAGCGGAAGAAACGGGTAAAGGTCATTTTTATAAAGTAACAAACGGCGAAGAGCTTACGCGTATCATGCGCGAAGACCTTACCGTTCCCGAGATAAAAGATCTTATTTTCGACGAAAACGGATTTACGCCAAGGATAGGGACGCACACGTCGGTCGTCAACGGCGTGCTCGATCTTATTACCGGAGAAAACGCCGAAGAGATGCCCAAAATGTACGGATACTACGGCACCAAGCTTAAAAGCGGCGAAAACATAAAAGTCGATACTCCGCTGATGGGTGAATTTGTACCGCTGTACGCGCAGTGGGCATACGGCAAAGGTAATGTCGGAAGCTTTATGAGCGATCTCAACGGAAATTGGTCTAGAGACTTTTTGGCTAGCAATGTCGGGAAGGCGTTTATATACGGTATGGTAAATGCGCTGTTCCCGACGGAGGATATAAGATCGCGCGATCTCGACGCTTTACTCAAGGAAGATAACTATAGTACGCAAATGAGCGTATATACGGAACTCAAGGAAACAGAAACGCTGGAGATAACCGTAACGCCGCCGCAGACCGACGGGAGAGCGGAGTCGGATTCGACCGTTATCAAGTTTACGGCAAAGGACAATTACAGCAGGGTAACATTTAAAAATACCCTACCGGGCATTCACCGTATAGTACTGCAAAAGAAAGACGCGCAGGGTAATGTTTTATCGGAATTCGTTACCTACCGTGCTTTCTCGTATTCCAAGGAGTACGATGTATTTGCCGATACCGAAGCAGGTACGGCGCTTATGACCGATCTTGCAAAGGGCGGCAACGGGAAGGTTCTGACCGATCCGTGGGAAGCGTACGACAATTCGGTGGAGAACTTCCACAGAACGTACGATCCGCGCGTGCCGTTTATAATAATCGCGCTGATACTGTTCCTGCTCGACATTGCCGTACGCAAGTTCAAGTTTAAATGGCTGCACGAGATAATCCGCGACCGTAAAAACAGAAAGAACAACGCAAACGGCGAAAGGAGTGCGTCATGAAAAAACTCCGATTGTTGATAATTGCGTGTTTTATGATTTGTTTTGCCGCGCTGGCGCTTGCTTGCGGAGGTGACGAATTGCCTGCGCTTGAGAGGCCGCGCGGTTTAAAGATAGACGAAGCTACTCAGGTACTTACGTGGAACGAGGTAGATAACGCACGCGGTTATACGGTGTCGTTCGGCAGCGAGCAGCGCAGTACACGGTCCAACAGTTATGCTTTGGCAAATCTGGCGCCGGGCGAGTACAAAATACGCGTAAAAGCCAATGGCGACGACAGAAAGTATTCCGATTCTCCGTGGTCGGCATCGAAACTTTTTACCAAAGACGTGGAATCGGGTTTGTCGTACAGGCTTATCAACAGCAAGACCGAATACGAAGTAGCCGGCGGCGGATCCGCGTCCGGTTCCGTGGTAATAGAAAACGTTTTCCGCGGTAAACCCGTAACAAGGATAGCCGATTCGGCGTTTTACAATAATTCCCGTATAACCGATATAGTAATAGGCAGTAACGTAAAAAGTATCGGTGTCCGAGCGTTTTATAACTGCACGGTCCTCAAAAGCGTCACGATCCCCGACAGCGTAACGAGTATAGGCGAGTATGCGTTTCAGAGTTGTCGCGCGCTGGAAAGTATTGATATACCCGACAGTGTAACGGAGATCAAAGACTATACTTTCTGTTACTGTATAGGGCTTACGGATATAGTGATAGGCGGCGGCGTGTCGAAGATAGGCGCGTATGCATTCAACGGCTGCGTATCGCTGGAAAAGTTGGCAGTGCCCGACAGCGTAATATCGATCGGCGAAAATGCTTTTACCGCATGTACCAAACTGGACGAAGCGGTAATCGGAACGGGCGTTGCGGAAATAGGCAAGTATGCTTTTTCGCAGTGCTCGGCGCTCCAAACACTGTTGCTCGGAGACGGACTTAAGAGTATAGGCGAAGGCGCGTTCAATAAATGTTCGGCGTTACAGCAGGTCAGTCTGCCCGACAGCGTCGAATCTTTGAGCGATTTTGTTTTTTACGACTGTACCGAACTTTACGACATAACTCTCGGTACGGGAATGCGCAGTATAGGTCAAAACGCGTTTGTTGCGACGCAGCTTTGGACGTCGTCGGGCGATATCGTGTATGCGGACGGGTGGCTTGTCGGGAGCAAGACAAAAGATCGAGCGGAGTTAACCATACCCGACGGAACGGTGGGTATCGCGGCAAATGCGCTCAGCCAAACCAAAAGCCTTACGGCAGTAGCTTTCCCCGGCAGTGTCAAATATATAGGTAGCGGAGCGTTTGCCGGTTGTCCGTCGTTGATGACCGTTATATTGGGTGCGGGCGTAAAGACGGTGGGAGCCAATGCGTTTGCCGCTTGTCAGTATTTGGATAATGTAAAGTTTTCCGATGCGCTGACCGAAATAGGCAATTACGCGTTTTACAACTGTCCGTATTTGGCAGCCGTAGAACTACCGGACAGTCTGCGTAGCATAGGTACGTATGCTTTTTACGGCACAAAAATGTGGAAAGATTCCGCTACGGATGTGGTATATGCCGACGATTGGGCGGTGGGACTTAAAAACAATACCGCGCAGGTAGCGGAGATAAAAGAAGGTACCGTCGGTATTTCCAACTATGCGTTTTATAACAGTCCGCGGTTGATGTCGGTAGTTATGCCGAAATCGCTTAAGTATTTGGGCCGCGCAGCGTTTTACGGTTGTCAAATGCTGTTCGTAGTGGACGGATTGCCGGATACTTCGGTGGAGACCGTATCAGACTATGCGTTTTACGGCTGTGTTTATTTGTTGTCGGTAGGTCTGCCGCAAAACGCGACGGCGATCGGTCGGTCGGCGTTTTACGGTTGCGGTACGCTCGGTAAGCTCACTTTTCCCGACAGTTTGAGATCGATAGGCGATTATGCGTTTTTCGGCAGCGGAACGGAAGAGTTTGCCGCCGGGAACGGAGTGGAAACGATAGGCGATTATGCGTTTGCGAAATGCCCCAAGCTTGTTTCGGTCACGCTTACGGACAGCGTTACGGAGCTGGGCGCGCATGTTTTCGACGGAAGCGAGGCGCTTGAATCGGTATCGATCGGAGCAGGACTTACCGCGCTACCCGAATATGCGTTCCGCGGCTGTACGGCTCTTAAAAGAGTCGAACTGCCCGAAAACATAAAGTCGATAGGCAAGTATGCGTTCCGTAACTGTACGGCGCTCGAACGTTTGGGTCTGGGCGGAACGGAATATATAGGATCGTATGCTTTCGGCGGCTGCGACGCTTTAAAAGTCGTAGCTTTCCCCGACAGCGTTAAAAATATCGATACTTATGCGTTTTATAAATGCGGTTCGCTTACGAGCGCTATAATGCGCGCAGGTATCGAGAGCGTGGGCAGACATGCATTTTACGGTTGTAAACAGCTTGTAGTATACTTCGAGCCGAACGATAAAACTATTACCGAAGGTTGGGACAGCCGTTGGAATTCGTCCTACCGTCCCATGTTTTACGGTTGTGTTATTTCCGACGACGTGTCCGATCCGTATATAAAGGCGTTTACCGTCAACAGTTCCGCAATTGTCGGAGTAGACGCTACGCGTATGCTCACACCGCCTTCGCGCTACGGCTATACGTTTGTAGGTTGGTCGGAGACGGAAGGCAGCGACGTTGCCGGTTACGACGCCAGCGGATTGTTGAATGCGCCGGAAGGCAAAACGTTGTATTCGGTTTGGACGGAATACATTCCCGAAGAGCCCGACGAAGAGCAAACGCCCGACGAACTCGCGGATTAGATTTTAAATAGCATTTGGTTAAACAGCCTGCGACGGGTTTAGCGTTGCAGGCTGTTTTTTTTGCGCCGTTGCGATCGTTTGATCGAATGTTTTCGCCGAACGCGACGGAATGGCACGCAACGCGTGCGGAAATACGGCGGACGGAGCGCGATAACGCCTGTCTATCGATAAATTTTTGTTTTTACCGTTTAAATTACTCAATTAACAAAAATTTCTATGGTTTTCAATAAAATTTTGTTGGTAATGAAAAAGTCGAAAGTGTATATTAAGTTCGAAGACATGTAAGCGCGCCGATCGATACCGATCGTGCGATGCGGACGTCCGATCTTAATTTAACGGGAGAATGATATGGATCGAACAAAACGGAAAAACCGATTTGCGCCGTTGGTGTTATTATTGTGCGCGGCGGTTATTTTTACTTTGTTCGCCGTGGGGTGCGGCGACAAAAAAGGCGGTATCCAATCGCGCCCGAGCGTACTGTCCGTGCCGACGGTGACAGTCGACGGCGTGGGGCTTGCAAGTTGGGCGGCTGTACCGAACGCATCGGGGTACGCGTATATCGTCGACGGCGGAGAAACGACGGCTACGAACGATCGATCGGTCCTGTTGCATAACGGGCAAAGCATTCGCGTAAAAGCGGTCGGGGACGGCAAAAAATTTATAGACAGCGAGTATTGCGCATCGGTCTTATACACACTGCCGGAAGAAGAAACGACCGTGTTTTCGGGAACGACCGAAGTCGGCGCGACGGTCACGCTGACTACCGACGCGCACGCGTATAACGTTACGGCGGATAACGGCGAATTTTCGATCGCGGTGCCCAAAACCGAAACGCCGTTGTCGATAGCATCGGAGAAATACGGATATTTTACATATCGAACGGAGATCGCGGTTTCGACGTCGTTCTATGAATTGCCGTTGGTCGGGAGCGTGACGTCGTCCGATCCCGATACCGAAATAACGGGCGACAGTTTTTCCGCATTGCGGTGTTCGTACTATAAGAGATCGGGCGGCAAGGTAAACATTCGGTTCACCGATCCTGCCAAAGACGGACAGGTGATAAAGTTAAAGTTGACTACGTTCGGCGGATATGACGGTAAATTAGCGCACGGTGCGGCGAGTAACGGTACGCCGTTGAATTCGGGTACAAACGGACTGTCCGATATCGACGGGTATTTCTCGATAAAGATAGGCAGTTATTCGTGCCGTTTTATGTCCGACGGATCTACGACCGGATTGGAAGCGGCGAGCGTATCCCCGTATTTATCCATGTTCACCGCGCTGGCACAAGAAACCGATTCCACAGATTTTGCGATTGCGTTTGACGGCGGTAAAACTCACTATTTCGCCAAACAGCCCACGGAAGAGAAATATATGCGTATCGGGCGTAATAATGCGACTCCCGATATAGTGGAGTTGAGCTTTGGCGGCTATGACGCGTTTGCGCTGAATTTGGAATTCGCCGATTTTGTTGTGGAAAACTCGGCAACGGCATTTATCGCCGATGCAATAACCGACGGAGGCTTTACCGCCGTCAACTCCGCGGTAAGGCGTAACGGGGACGGATCGGTATCCGCTGTTATAGGCGACGGTTCTTCGAGCGGATATTTGTGCGATCGATCTCGATCATACGATCTTACCGAAGGCACGCTTACGCTTAAAACAAAGGTGTATTCGTACGGCGGATCGTGGCAGTTTCACGGATTTTATATAGTCGATCGCGATACGGATAAACATTATAATATAGGTATAACGCAGGGCAATAATATTTGGCTGTCCTGGTCGAACGAAGACAGAGACTTTAACGGATTTCCCGGTCGGGTGCCCGTTTCAGATACGTCCTGTCGCGGCACGTTCGGTTCTTACAACAACCACGGCGGCTGGCTCAACAGTAGTACCGCATATATCACGTCATTCGAATTGAAACTTGTGTTAAACGGCGAACTTGCCGATCTTTTCCTGGACGGTAAACGTATAGTCCGAGTCGACGTTCGCGAATTGTTCGACAAAAACACCACGTCGGACGGCAAACACAGCGGTGCGGCATCGACGGTAAATTTGCCGTCGAATAACGTTTGCGTCGGCTTGTACGCGTTTAGCGATCCCGGTAGATACAGAACGCTGTTCGACGGCTTTACGGCGGAATTTTCCGAAACGGCGGATATTGAACGCAAGACCGGCGATTCGGGTTGGAAAACGCAGATATACAACAAAGGCGTTCCGCTTTTTCGAAACTTTGTTTTGAATGGCAATATCGAAATTGCGTCCGCAGGAGAAAACGCACGCGCGATGTTCGGTTTCGGCGACGACGAATTCGGATTGTTTACGGATACGAACGGAACGGTATCGGCGGCTTACGGTAAGGACGGCGATGTGACGGCGTCCGAAAACGAAAACGATAAATTCGATTCGGGATTCGGATTGACCGTCGGGTTCGAACTCGCGGTCACCGACAACGCGGCGGCGTTGTTTATAGACGGCGCTCTGCGGCTCGTTTACAACGGGATCGGCGAGCTTGATCCCGTCGAATTTTATGCGCTCGGTTGTGATATGTCGTTGACGGACATGAACGTGTTGTTGCCGGGCGACGACGGTTATGATTCCATTGTCGATTTCGTATCCGAAACCGTTGCCCAGCATCCCGACGTCGGGTTCGCAAACATCGGATCTACGCGCCGAAGCAAACCGGTGATAGGAATTGCGAGCACCGGCACGGTAACGGTTACTCAAGCCGAAAACGCGGAACTTGTATATTCGATAGACGGCTGCGATTATAAACCGTATGCCGAAGGGATAGTCCTTAAAAAGGGACAGCGAATTACGGTCAAAGCGCTCGGCGACGGGAAAACTGTAAGCGCCGCGCAGGCTTCCGCCGTTTATTACGAGTTCGAAGCGGTCGAAAACGGCGGACGCGTTACCGCGACCCGGTATAACGGAACGATCACCGTTACGACCTGTGCCGAAGCGCGCGAAGAAGTTTTTATTATAGCAGTCGCAGATAAAGCGGATATTTACTCTTGGCTCGACGGCGGCGCGCTTGCTGTCGTGCAGACGGCGGCGGACGGCAACGGCACGGTGACCGCAGAGCTTGAAACGGATGCGCAAAGCGTAGCGTGGGTATTCGTCATTACCGAAGGCGCGGCGTATGCCGTGGAGGTGAAATAATGAAAGCTGTAAAAATCGTCAAACAAAAAATAGTAATAATATTGACCGTGCTTGTTCTTGCCGGTGCGGCGATTACGGGGTTATCGTTTATGGATACGGATAATATCGGCATAGCGGAAGGAGAACGTGCGGCGGACGGCGGATCGCAAAAAACTCCGCTTATGGGTTGGGCGTCATGGAATGCTTACAGCAACGACATCAACGAAGAACGCATATATTCGCAGGCGCAACGGCTCGTCGATCTCGGACTTGCCGATCTCGGATATATATATGTCAACGTGGACGACGGATGGCAGAAAGGGCGCAATACGGAGACCGGTTTGGTGAACGTACATCCGGATCGTTTCCCGTCGGGAATGAAGGACCTTGCGGATAAGATCCACGAGCTCGGGCTCAAAGCCGGGATATACAGCGACGGCGGCGAATTTACATGCGCTTCAGGCGACGGCAAAGGCGATCCCGATAACAGAAACGTAGGTCTTTACGGGCATGACGAAGAAGATCTAAACAGGTATTTCGTCGAATGGGGCTACGATTTTATAAAGGTCGATTGGTGCGGCGGCGCCGGTTTGGGACTCGACAGGCAAAAGCGTTACACCGAAATAAGCAAAGTAATAAAGCAAATAGAGCTTGCGACCGGCAAAGATAAGGTATTCAACGTCTGTTGCTGGGAATTCCCCGGCGAGTGGGTGACGGATATAGCCGATTCGTGGCGAACGGGCGCGGATATAACGAATACGTTTGAATCTGTGCTGTACGAGATAGATCAAGTAAAAAATCTCGCCGAATATTGCGGTCCGGGGCACGTAAACGATCCCGATATGCTCGAAGTCGGCAACGGCATGAGCTATGATGAAGACAAATCGCATTTTACCATGTGGTGTATGCTGTCTGCGCCGCTCATGCTCGGCAACGACCTCAACAACATTTCCGACGACGCGCTTTCGGTCATATCCAACAAGGAGCTTATAGACATAGATCAGGATGTGGCTTGTTTGCAGGCGACTGTCGCCAAGTCTATCGGTTACGGTAACGATTTTGTCGAGATATGGGAAAAAGATCTCGGCAGCAAAGGATCGAATACGAAAGCGGTAGCTATATTGAACCGCAGCAATTCGGCGCAGACCGTTACCGTGAAGATATCCGATGTAGGCTTCTCGTCGGTCGATGCCGTCAGAGATCTTTGGGCGCATACGGACATCAATATAGACGGCGAATATACCGTGACTTTGCCTGCTCACGGTGCGGCGGCTCTTAAGATGACGGGCACGCTCGCGAGCAAGATAGACAGCGACGTCGGCGTCGGCGAAGTGTGGCTTTCCGTCAATAACGATAAACTTTCCGTGACTTTCGACGTCGCAACCGATAGCGCCGCCGACTGCGTAGTCGCAGTCAAAGATACAGACGGCAAATTGCTGAATTACAAGAGCTTCCCTATAAAATCGGCTGTAAATAAGCGGCTCGACACTTCGTTTGTTCTCGACGGACGGAAAAGCGGCTTGGTCGAAGTGTATTTGTTAAAGGACAACGTTCCCGTATGCAGAGCGACACGCGCATCGTTTGTGCCGTCCGGCGCGGACAGAAATATCGGACCGATGAGCGCGCGTTCGTTGATAGATAAAGGCGCGGTGTTGTTGGACGTTCGAAGTGCGAAAGAGTTTGAGCAAGGACATTTGGAAAATGCGGTAAATATCGAGTATACGGATATTTTGACTGGCATTGCGGAATTGTATCCCGATAAAAGCACGTGTTTCGTGACGTACTGCTCGTCCGCTAAACGAAGCGCGCAAGCGGTGAGAACGTTGCTGTTGCTCGGCTATGAAAACGCTTACAATTTCGGGAGCATGGCAAACTGGAACGCCGTACCTACGATAAACTTTGCCGATAATACTTGTACGGTAGTTACGGAAGGCGACGAAATAACCGTTACTTACACCGCAAGTCCTTACGACACGCCGACCGTATATCTTGCCGCAGGCGCCGACGCGTCGTTCGCATCGGCTGTGCCTATCGACGAATTTAAGGTCCCGGCAGTGTTCACGGGTTACTATCTGCCGATAAAAGCGTTTTTGGCATACGACGGCGTATGCTATGCGGAGATAGAACAAGACTTTATATACTGGTCCGAAAAGACGGTCGATACGTTTATATCCGATATGGAATGGAAAGTGGACGAATGCGGCTACGGAACGAATAAACGCGATAAATCGATCGAAAACAATACGCTTACGCTTGCTTATAAGACGTTTGCGAAAGGGATCGGTTCGCACGCCACGTCGACGATAACTGTGGATATACCTACAGGTGCGAAAAAGTTTATTGCCGTTGCCGGTTGCGATTGGGAAGAGATAATAAGGGATAACGTGTCTTCCAATGCGAGCACCATAATATTCAATGTTTTGATAGACGGTAAAACGGTGGAACAATCCGCGCTTCTTCGAGTAAAGCAACATTACGTTTTCGATATAGACATTCCCGTCGGTGCGAAAGAACTCACGCTGTATGCCGACGAAAGTTTTTCGATCGGCGGCGACGCCTGCGATCATGCCGATTGGGCGGTCGCCGGATTCGTGAACAATACCGACTTGCTTTTGGAACGTGACATGCACCCGTATACGGTGGAGTTCTATAAGCAAAACTCCAAAACGGAAGAATACGAACTTTACGATACGAGAAAAGAACTGTCGCTTGAAAATACCGCTTCGGTGACGCCGAAAGCGCTCGATAATTATACGGTATCGTCGCAATCGGTGCTTACCGGCGATGCGACAGGCAACGATCTTACGCTTAAAGTTTATTACGACGTGACAGTTGCGTCTGTCGCAGTGACGTTTATCGACGTGTCGGGCAAGACCGCGCAGTACACGGCGTACTACGGTCTCGGACTGTACGACGGCGACGTCGCGGTCGCGCCCGACGTATTGACCGTACCCAACGGTTGCGCCGTTAAGGCGAACGGCACTGTAACAGCAGATATAAACATTTCGGAGTTTTGCAAAACGCTGACCGAAGCGTATACAATAGAGATAGTCGATCGGCATAACAAGTTTACGACGGTGTCGGGCTCTGCGACTTACTCGTATACTTTGGGCGGAACGTACGATATAGACAGTTACAATACCGAGTCGTACATGTATCTTACCGACAGCGACGGCGAATACATCGACGGCGAGTATATGATAACCGGCGTACTGAAGCTTACGGACGGGGCGGTCCACGACGGATATTGGAACGAGATGGCGTTTATGTCGGCGAACGAGAAAAATACGACAAGTCTCGGCAACGGATCTTATTTACCTATATCTCACGTCATAAAGCGAAATTCTTACAGTCTCGAAGTACGCGGTTTTTGGTACTCCGGCGGTACTCCGCATCCCAAATACGAAACCACCGCTCTTACGAAAGACGCCGATATACCGTTTACAGTGATCTCGCGCGGAGCGTATCTGTATTACGATATAGCCGGCAACGTAAATACATTCAATTTCGAGAAAGATAACGTAACAGGTTATCACACGTACTTCGGATTTTGGACTTCGGGGATAAACATGACCGTGGAAAATCTGCGCGTGATAAAAGACATTGCGACGATCGACGCCAATCTTCCGCTCAAATACGAGATGAGGTCGAGCGGAACGATCAACAGTTCGGACGCCAATACGTATATATATCTTGCAAAGGACGGCGAATATTTGGACGGGGAATACGCGGTAAGCGGTAAGATAAATATGCGTGCCAAGCATAACGGGGCTTCCGATTGTTGGGGCGAGCTCGGAATTTGGGTGAACGACGATCTCGATTATACGCGTCTCGGAAACGATAATAACGTTTTCCCCGTAACGCAGCTTTTGGACTTCGATAGAAAACGTCTTTCGACGCGCGGTTATAAGAGTTGGGCAAACGGCGACAACGGCAATTACGGCGTTTACGACGGTATCGATATCAACAATGTGGAATTCACCGTGATCGTTCGAAACGGCAAGCTGTATACTCTGGTAGCGGGGCACAAAAACGAGTTTGATATTTCGTCGGTCACAGGGCACACTTATTTCGGATTTTCGGTGTCCGGCATAAACTTCGTTCTGTCCGAGCTCTCGCTTAAAACCGATGCGGCGGGTATCGACGCTACGATAGCGGAAAAGTTTTCGTGACGATCGAAAGTCGTGATATGTAACGATAAAAACGCGTTTCGGTATAAATCGAAACGCGTTTTTGCGTGTACAAACGGAAATTTTGCGCGCGGTACATTTTTGTCGGCGCTTGTTATAAGCGTGATGTTATCGGCGTTCGGTCTCCGGCTTTTCTCTTACGCTTTTTTCGAGATTGTTTCTGTACTCGCTCGGAGTAAAAAAATAATGGCGCTTAAACGCCGCCGTAAATGCGAGCGGCGTCATGCCTATGCTCGCGGCGATTGCGGAAATGTTCATATCGGTGGATTTGAGTTTTATGGTCGCATCGGAAATTCGTTTGCCCATAAGATAGTCGGAAAGCGTAATCCCTGTGCTTTTTTTGAACAGCGTGGAAAAATACGACGGATTTACAAACAGATATGCGCACACGTCGGTCACGGTGATGCCTTGCGGATAATGGGTGTCCATGTACGCTATCGCGTTTTGGATAAGCGGTGAATATTTGATGTGCGTATTCCGAAGCGGCGATTGGGCGACGATAGCGTCGAAAACGCCGTACGTTTCCGCAAGTATTTTAAAAGTATTGTTGGACTTGTTTGAATTAAGGTATTTGAATATATCGGCAAACGGTTTTTTAAGCGCCGACGAATCGAAACAGCAGATAGGGTTTTCATTGTTGAGACAGCATTTTTGAAGATATTCGTCCGCTTTTCTGCCTATGAACGATATCCAAAAATATTCGTATGGGTCGGATCCGTCCGCATAATATTTGCAAAGCGTATTTGCCGGCAGGTAAAAAAGATCGTATTTTTTCAAATGCCATTCGCGGTTTCCGATCTGCAAAGTACCTTTGCCGTCGATTATGAATTGCAAGACGTGATAATTGTTCGCGTACGGACCGAAAGAATGATCGACTACTTTTTTCTGGTATCCTGCGTTTATTACGGCTATGTCGGAATCGTTGAAAAAATTATTGACGATAGTAACGTTTCCGCTGTTGCTCATCGTATCTCCGCGCTTACTTTTTATGAATATAGTGTAACAGAAAACCGTGGGTTTGTCAATATGTCCGCGTTTTATATGAATATGCGTCGATTTCGATGCCGACGCTATGGCTGTTTTTTTTAGGAAATGCGCGATCGGCAAACAATACGGTTTACAAATCTATCGGTTTGGTGTATCATAATTAAGTAAAATATAATAGGTACCCTGTATGCAAAAATGGAAGAATTGAAAAGAAAATTCATCGATTGGAAACGAACGGGCAAAAATCTTCGTTTGCTGCGTAACGATAATATCGAACTGCGGCGTAAGATATGCCGCGCTTTAAAATACGAAAACGGAAACTGCGGCGGCGACTGTCAAAACTGCGTTTACGAAATGGACAACAGTATAAGCCGTGCGGAGCTTGCCGCCGTATTTAACGTGACGGAAAGCGTCGTATTCAACTGGGAAAGCGGCAGGACCGCCGTTTCGCTCGACGATCTTCTGTTTTATTCGCAGATAGCGGACGTCGATCTGATCGATATCGTTGAGTTTTGTAAATGAAACGCAGCAGTCGGCAAGTATAAATCGGATAAAAGTATAAAATGTCCGTTAAATAAAGATACCATAGAAGGAGGGATGTTATGTTTGGCATAAAACCCATCTTCTGGGTGCTGATAGATTCGGGCGTAGCTTTCGTATATCTGTTTATTATTTCGAAACTTTTGGGCAAAAAGCAAATAGCGCAGCTCGAATTCATCGATTATACGGTGGGTATTTCATTGGGGTCTATCGCGGCGGAAATGGCGACAAATACGGAAACGCCGTTTTATTATTTTCTTATAGCGATGAGTATTTTTTTCGCATTGGCTTTTGCCGTCGCCGTTATCGGACGGAAAAACACGTTTTTCAAACGTCTGCTCAAGGGAAAGCCGGCAACGCTCATTTACGACGGAAAAATAGATTACAATCAGCTTAAAAAGAATAAGATAGACGTAAACGACCTACTGTCCATGCTCCGTGAAAAAGGTTATTTCGATATCGCCGCCGTCGCGTACGCGGTGTTCGAGCCGAGCGGCGATCTTTCGGTCCTGCCGATAGGCGCGCAAAAACCGCCGGTTATGGAAGACCTGGATAAAAGCAAGATAAAAAAGGCGTCGCTTTCCGATATCCTTATCGCCGACGGAGCGGTGTCGTTTTCGGGCTTGAGCGATATCGGCAAAGACGAAAACTGGCTGTTCGACAGACTTAAGATAAAATCGGCGCAAGATCTGGATAACATTATACTCGCGGTCTACGACTCGGAAACGGATGATTTTAACGTCCATTATAAATCCGAATAGTAATAGATCGGCACCATTCTGGCAGATAAGGAATATATAAATTCTAATAATACTTTCCGCAGTGCGGTATAGGATATGCAGTTATCTGCGGCGGAAGATAAGGAGCCCGAATGTTCAATAACTGTAACGGATGTAGTAACAACGTCTCAAACTGTTGCGACGACCGCAATTACGCCGCGTTGCAGAAAGCGCGAAAAGATCTGATAGGCGAGCTGGACGCCATCGTCGAATACGACGACCACGTGCATTCTGCCGAGAATGCACGTGCCAAAGCAACGTGGCAGGATATCCGCGACGAAGAGCTGGTGCATGTCGGGGAACTGCTGGGTCTTATAATATATCTCGCACCCTATCAAAAGCAGCTTATAGACAAAGGTATAAAAGAGTTCGAAGAAAGAAAATTGCGCGAACAGAACAGACAGTAAATACGGCGGTAACGTCAAAGTAAACGGCGCAGACCCGAATACGGTCGCGGCGTTTTACTTTGCGATAAATTTTATTGCAGATGGAGTTAGAGCACTCTTTGCAGTGTTACCGTATTTAACTCCGTTCGGGTATATCGGAATTAGAACCGGTTCGAGAAATATGAATAAAAAACAGACCGATCGTTACGGAAATCCGTATCCTTTCGAAACGGCGACAGTAGAGTTGGGAAACGGCTTGGAGGGCGAAGTCGGCAGAGCGTTGTTCGAAAAGGCGCGAATACCGAGAAGCGTTTTTCGTGTACGGGTCGGACGTAAATTTCGCATTGAGATTTAAGGACAACGACGATCCGTAGATAATCAAACGTGTAAAGTCGGACAATAACGGGCGCGATGCGAAATTCGACGTTCGTTCCGTAACCATGCCGAATTTTTACGAACGCGCCCGATCTGCGGAGATTGACGGTGGCAACCGTTACGATCCGAAATCGCAGAACGTGTCTTTGGTTCAGGGCAAGGGAGGTGTCTATCACGGCGCGCACGCGTATACGGTAAACGAATTCGCAGCGTCGGGCATAATACCCAAATACGACATAAAATTAATGCCGGTCTGTCGGCGGCGTGCATTTCGGCGCACGAGTCGGCTTTGCGCGGCGGCGCCGCCCGACATACCGGACTTTTGCGCCGAATAACGGACCGACGGTAATATTTAGCTTTGCCGTTCGGCTTTTGGGCGGTTTATGTTCGCACTGCACGGTTAGTCAAAGGATAAGTGTTTCCGCCGTGTACGCTTCTTTTGTATTTTCTATAGGATAAAAAACGTTTTTCAAAGTTCGCGGTAACGGCTGTTCGCAGACGGCTATGTAACATTCTTCGATGAGATTGGATATAAAGTATCCGAACGCCAGATCGTATATTTTGTACAAACGGTATTTGTTGTTGGGCTGACCTTGCGGCAAACCGTCTTCCCAGTATTTGAGGAAATTATCTTTACCGAAACATATATGATCGACTTTGCCGCTATGCTCGCGTAAGGCGCGTTCGATCTTGTCTGTTATCCGCAATTCGGCGCTATCGTTCGAATTGTAATTGTTGTAGCTGAAAATGCCGTTGAATATCTTACGGTCGATAAGCGCGCCGTTTTCGTGGGATTTTTCGACCGTCTCTTCGATATTTCCGCTCGTTAATGAAGTTTTGACTTCGATCATTCCCAAAACCGCTTCCTGCGACACGATTACGAAATCACTCTTTTTAAACAGCAACGGTATGTCGTTTCTGTAAACGATTATATCTATTTGTGTGGATATCCTGTTATCGGACCCGACTGCAAATCCCGTGCCGCAACTTACCGACCCGGGCAGTTTTTCCGATATTATATCGCGTAATATCACTTCTTTGTATCTTCCGTCCTCGCCCCAGTGATTGTTGCCGATAAAGTTTCTGATCCTGTTTTTTATGGAAATGAGTTCATTGGAAATAGATATTTGATAGTTATTATAATCGCACATAATTACCGTTCCTTATGCTCTGGTTACGAGTGACTATTCCCAATAGATACATTTATACGGGCAGGCACAGCATGATTTATGCAGGCAAGCCTCCGCCGATCATTGCTATACGGTCTATACGGGCAAAACGTCGTTTGCCGTACCGCAGAGGGTACGCCTTAGCTCCGTTTTGCACGTCTATTTTGCTCCGTAAAAACGCTTTACGCTTGAAGCGAGGCGGTTTTGAGACAAGGTCAAGGCAAAGACGCAAAGTCGAAAGTTACTACGGCAAGCGGCTTTAACGCCGAGATCGTCCGATACCGACCGCTATCAAGCGTTATCCTTGAGGTCAGTCACTCGTATGATTATATCATATGCGTGCAAAAATATCAAGACAGAAAAACCGTATTCGAAAGATCAAATGAGTGTTTCCGACCTATAATTTGGGTCGATTGTGTAAGAAAAGTAAAAAATTATAAAATATTTGGAAAACGGTTGACATATATTGCACATAGTGATACTATTAAACATATAACTTATTCCATTGGAGGTAAAATATGGAAGAAAAGCAAAAAAAGATGTTAGGCTACATATTTGCCGGCATCATCGTCGTCGGGCTTGTGCTCGCAATCGTCGGTATGTTCCTCGGTGCGGTAACTGCCGAAGTTATGAACAAGTCCGAATCCATAGGTCTTTTCGACGAAGGGTGGGATTTGGTATCCGAAGTTGCGTCTCCGACGTTCGCGATCATAGCTTTTATCGTCACTATCGTCGGCGGTGTGGTTCTTGTTGTTAATTCTGTGCTTAAAATACTCGGCAAAGAAGTTAAATTTCTCGGTCTCATCGGCGGTGCGTTGACCCTTATCGGCGCTATCCTTATCCTTGTTGCCGGTCTTATGCTTGCCGGAGATATGAATGAGGCTACCCCGGCCATTGATCCGTATTCCGCCGGCATCGGTATTTGGCTCGGCTTTATCGGCGGCTTGCTTGCAGGCGCTGCGGGTATCGTCGGATCGCTCAAGGCGTTCAACTAATAAACAATTAAAACAGTAAAACAAAAATTCGGACGCGAGCGGTGTGTTTCAAAGAGATTAAAGCAAGGACGATAATCAGTCCTTGCTTTTTTGTACGGATATTATATAATGACTGTACGATAAACAGTAATTTAACGGAGAACAATAAATATGGAATACATAAAACTCACACTTGAAAATTTAGAAACAGAGCATATTTGTTGTGCCATCTCTAACAATAAGGACATACAAGTTGCAAGCAAGAAAGCGTGGCTAAAAGAAAGAATAAAGGACGGCTTGGTATTTTTGAAATCCGTTGAACGCGGCAAATGCTTTATTGAATACATACCTGCCGAAAATGCTTGGTGTCCTATCGAAGCGAACAGCTATATGCACATAAATTGCTTTTGGGTATCGGGCTCGTTTAAAGGACACGGCTATGCAAACGATTTATTAAATGCTTGTGTAGCCGATGCAAAAGCGCAAGGCAAACACGGAATTACCGTTATATCTTCGCCGAAAAAGATGCCGTTTTTGTCAGATCCGAAATATCTTGCTTATAAAGGGTTTAAGGTTGCGGATAAAGCAAATCCAAACTTTACTTTAATGTATTTATCTTTCGACGAAAATGCGCCCGTTCCGAAATTCAAAGAACAAGCAAAACAGCCGCGTATAGATAAACAAGGTTTTGTTGTGTATTATACGTACGGTTGTCCGTTTACGGCTAAATACGTTCCGCTTGTTCAGCAAACGGCAAAGGACAAAGGCATTCCGTTTGAAAGCGTATTGATAGACAGCAAGGAAAAAGCGCAAAACGCGCCTATGGCGTGGACGAATTACGCCGTATTTTATAACGGACAATATATATCAAACGAAATCCTAAACGAGAAGAAGTTTCTTGACCTTGTTGAGCGTTACGACAAACAGTAATATAAGTTTCAATTTGACGTGCAGCGTCGGTTAGGCGCTTCGGCAATAAAGAAGCACGGTTGCGTCGAAACGCCACTAAATTTCTATTTAGCGGAGGGGGGAGGGGTAAACAGCTTTGTAATTGGTTGCAATGCTATTATAAATATGTTATACTGATTACGCTGCACATTTTGATACTATATTTGATAATATCATTTGGTAAAAACATACATTCACCTAAATATATGAAAAATATGTAGCAACATCGAGAAATGCGTTTTTGTGTGTTTCTCAATAGAATACGCTTTTTTGCTTGGAGGTAATACCATGAAAAAGAAGTTTCTCATCACAATTTTGTCGCTTGTGTGCGTACTTGGGTGTGCCTTTGCTCTCGCAGCTTGCGGTGGCAGCGGAGAGCAAGGCGGTTCGCAGGGCGGACAGCATGGTGTTTCGTATGGAACGGCAACCGTAAATTACCATTATGAATACAACGTGGTGCTCGAGCATTATATGCAGGAAAAGTATTCTGTGCAGATAGGTATGGAGTATGAGCTTTCCGAGCTTTACACGCCGCCTATGAAAGCGGGCTACCGCTTTTTGGGCTGGACGATGGAACAAGGAGGCGTAGGCGATATTGTAGGAACGCCATTTATAATTGTGGGTGCGGGCTTCGGCGGAACGGTTTATGATCTCTATGCAAAATACGAAGAGATTAACTTTAATGTCGTCTATCACCTTGACGGCGGTACGAACCATGCCGACAACCCTACGTCGCTTACGGGCAAACAAACGCTGAAAAATCCGACCAAGGAAAAACACAATTTCTTGGGTTGGTATCTAGACCCCGAATTTAACGGATATACTACGTCCGTTTTTATGACGGACGATCAAACGACGACTATAGATCTTTATGCGAAGTGGCAGCGCGTTTACGAAATCAACTATGTTTCCGATCAACCCAATGTGATGGTCAAGGGAGATCAAAGCTACTACCATTATACGAGATATACCGAAGATGACTCGGAACTACACATTACATTAGAGCCGGAATATTTTGAGAATTATTTGTTCCTGGGCTGGGAGATAGAAGAGAGCGGCGAGCTTGTGGAATGCGCCGAAATCACCGTTAACCCGAAAGAAGAGAAACGTGATATTACTTACACTGCGCATTATTTGGTGGCTTCCAACCCAAGAAATACACCGGGACTGAAAACGCTCGTTTCTTACGGCAAGCATAATTTTTATGCGGGAGAGGAAGTGACGCGCATTGTCGTTGAGGATATGTACGGTAGCAAGGAACACGAAAAGACGTTTGACGTAACGGTTTATTACAGTAGTGAAGAACCGCCCGAAGTGTTAATCCGAGATGGCGTTAAACTCACGCTCATTTACGACCCCGAGGCGGTGGAAAATGCGTGATAAAATCAATTAAAACAAGTACCGGTTGCAGGGATAAGACTGACAGGGGGAAAGTTTTCGAACAGTGCTTACACTCGCAATGACAAGTAGTCTTATAAATTTCAATTTGTCGTTATAAATGTTAAAAAGAAAAATACAGCGCACTATACTTCGAAAGCGAAGATAGTGCGCTGTTTCTTTGCTCACAAGGCAATTCCTATAACAGATACCGTTAAGTGTCCGTTTTTTGTTGTACATATTTTTGTGCAGCCGTTTACGGCAATTTGCCGTGTTTACCGTTATGATTTGAGTATTTGTCGGAAGTTTTAATCGGTTGCGATGACTTCGGTCTCGAATGATATAAATAAATCTAAAAATAGTGTTGTTCGGAATTCTCGATACGGAGCAGTTCGGAATATCGGTGTTTGCCCTGAGTTACGCATAAAACGTTACCGGGCGTCGTGTTCCGCCGGCATATCGATAGGAAGTATGTAATCTTTTATTTGATCGCAGAACTCGGCAGGATCGACTTTTTCGGCTGTAACGGTAAGTATGTCTCCCGTAAGTAAAGCTGTTTCTCCGTCGGGAACGATCTGCGTGCCGCCGCGGTCGAGCGAAACGACCATGGAATTGTACAGCCAAAGCACATCGCGTATACGTTTGTTTACCGCAATGCTCGAGTTTGTTACAGCGCCGCGTACGGTTATGTTTTTCGCCCCGTCGGAGTCAAACGCGGTCTTGCGCAGGTTTTCCATCATGCGTTCGTACAGCGGCTGTGTGCGTAAAACACCCGATGCCGCCGTAGCCAGAGCAACGGCTATCGCGCACGGCAGAAGATTCGCAAAGCTTGCCGTCAGTTCTATCGACAAAGCGATAGCGCTTATCGGTGCGCGTGTCGACGAGGCATAAAAAGCCGATATGCTTATCATAACGATATTGGGCAAATATTTTGCGTCCATGCCGCACAGGGCGCAGACCTTGGCGGCAAGCATTCCGGTAAGTCCGCCTAAAGCTATCATCGGCAGAAACAGTCCGCCGGTCGCGCCGCTGCCGCTTGCCGCGGCTGTCATGATAAATCGGACGGCAAAAAGAGTAAACAGCAGCCACACGGCGGTGTTTTCCGTGACGGATCCTATAACGTCCTCGCCGGAACCTGTCGAGTGCGCAAGCAATATGCCGATAACTGCGGCGGAGACAAAAACGGGCAGTAATCGGAGCAGGCTGTTTTTTATTTTACCGAAAAGTTTTCCGAATGCGAACACCGCTTGATTGAACGCCGCGCCCAGCAAGCCGCACGTTATACCGACGGCGGCAGCCGCAGTACATGCGCACACCAGCGCGTGCATATCGGAATATTGTGCCTGAGTCAAAAAATGCAATACCGCGCCGCCTGCATGTACGCCTACGGCGGCTAAAAACGGACTGTGCGACAAGCCCCAAAATAAAAGCTGGGAGGTGAGTACCGCCGGGACCACCGCCGAAAACGCGGCGAGAAGGATACCCGGCGAAAACCGTCTGTGCGTTTCTTCAAGAGCAAAAGCAACACCTGTCAGCGGCGCGTTGAATGCTACGGCAAGTCCCGCGCTTGCGCCGCCCGTTATAAGATAGCGTCGGAGTTCGGACGGCTGTTTTGCCGATTTGCCTACGAAATCTCCGATCAGTCCGCCGACTCCTATAGATGGACCTTCGCTACCCAGCGGCATTCCGCACAAAAACGATAATAAACTTCCTACGATAAGCGCAGCGGCGTTACGCAGCGGTTTGACGCGCAGCATTCCGCGCGCGCAGCATTGCGATAGGGGAATGCCGCTGCCCTTTGACATAGGATACAGCATTTGCACTGTCGCTGCCGTAAGACAGCATAAAAGCGCAAGCGTGACAATGCAGATAACGTTTAGCAGCGTATGTTCCGCCGTACCGTAAACGCCTGCCGAAAAGGCGCTCACGATTTTGGCGCATACCAAAAACAAGGCGATCGCGCCGCCGCAGAATACGCCTGTAAGACAACCGAATAAAAACGGTTTTAATTCGCGCACGATATTGTGTTTGTTAAAATTTTTCATAACTTTTTAATCGGGGCTTGCCGAACGTTTCGTAGCTTTGCCGCCCGATTTCTTTGTTTTTCCCGATCTTGTATTTTGCGGAACTTCGGCGTCGTCGGTATTATCGGATCTTATGCCGCTGTCGGACCGCCGCGCCGTGTTGCGCGCTTTTGTCACGGTCTGCATGTTTGCCGTATATGTACAGCCGTGCTGTTCGCTGCCGTCGGTTGCGTCTGCGGATCGCACGGGATCGGGCGTGTTTTGCCGTTTCTTGCCGCGCGTAACATATGTCTGCGACTGCGCGGAAGGAAAGCCGAGCGGAACGGTCGGGACTTCGTCCAGATATTCGGGCACGGCGCGTTTTTCGGTGTTTTTCGAGTCGGAACGTTCTTTTTTAAAGTTCGATCCGCCGCCGTCTGCGACGTTTGTTTTCGACGCTTTTTTATTTTTACGTTTCTTCCGTACGGTTTTGTTTTCGCGGAATAAAAATACGCGGAAATTTTTGCTTACGCACAGCAGGACCAATACGGCTGTAAGTAGGGCGGTCAGCATTACAAACACGACCAAAGCTATAGTAAGAGAAAACTCGCCGGCTGTAAATGCCGTGCGGATCACGGCAGATGATTCGTCAAAGTACACTGTCGGTCAAAGCTCCACGGTGATTTTTGCCGTTGATATCGACAGGCTCGTTTATCTGTTTTAAAAGCGTGTAGAACTCGGACGCTTTATTGCCTTTAAAGTAGTCTGCTGCGAATATACGGTTTACGTGCGATATTTTTTCGAGAAGTTCGGTCGCGTTCTTTTTTATCCCGTCGATATAGTTTGCGTCGATATCCGGCGATTTATAAATGATATTGCTTAAGCTGTTGAAATAAATTTTATCGGTCATGAATTTGTCGTAAGCACGCGAATACAGAATGGATTGTTTTTCGCTGTATGCGCTTACGCCGTATGTCAGGTTGGAAAACACCGATATCCCCAAAAGATCGAGTATAGTCGGATAAATGTCCAGCACGCAAGTGAATTTGTTTATAACGGGATTACCCAAATTGAGATTTCCGGCTTTTATCATTACCGGTACGCGGTACAGTTCGAGGTAATTAGCGGAATCTGTGGAATAAATATTTTTTACGTAGTTGCTTACGCCTTGGTAATATGCATTGTGGTCGCCGAACAGCGTTATTATCGTATTATCGGCAAGCCCGTTGGCGTCGAGATAATCGAGCATTATCCCTATGGCTTTGTCCGTATCCATTCCCGCGGCGCAGTAGTAACGCAGAGCGTTGGCGTCGTCTTCGTCTTCCGCATACGGAAGTATCCCCAAACTGTCCAGCTTATCGTAATAAGGCCGGAGATTGTCGCGTTTTGCGTATTGACCGTGCTGCGTTATCGTCGTTATATACGTGTTGAACCTGCGATCGGTGGGGAACATTTGCTGTTTGCATGTCTCGAACATCACCGAATCGAGATTGCGTTCGCCAACGCCGCCGCCGTCTTCGGTATGCTCGTAAATATCTTCCGCCGCCGTAAAACTTTTAAACCCGAGCGCATTGGTGTGGTGCTCGTTGCGGTTGTAAAAAGTTTTATATCCGTTATGGAAAGAATTGCTTTCTACGCCGTACAGATTTTTAAGGATATTGGGAATAGAATACGGCATGGTATTCGTGGGATAAGCGTAGTTTATATATTGGTACAGCGGATAATTGCCTATTATGGTTTCGTTTTCGGAAATATCGGTTTTGTTAAGCGAGTACGAATTGTTGAATACGGTAGTGGACGTGCTTTCGTAAAATCTGTAAAGATTGGGGAAAAGTTCGCGCAAGTGCGTTTTTATCTGTGCCGCGCTGTCGGAAAATTTGTTTGCGATCGGACATGCGTAGCCGTTCGGATACCGTTCTTCGTCGTAAAGAAAAGTGAACCATTCGAAGCTTTCGCATAAGACGGTAACAACATTGAATCCCGTCGCTCTGCCGGTCAGGGGAGTGGATTCGGTCTGATGTTTGTAAATAAAATCGTGCAGTTCGTCGGTATCTCCGATGTCTATATCCGAAAACCAAAAGCCGCGAATCATTTCATTGTAAAAATTACCGACTATGCCTTTGTTGGAGTACGTTCCGGTTTCCGGTTGATAAAGCTTATAACTGAGATCGTTGGAGTCGAACCGGTAATTGCCGAAGTACGACAAAAGAACGTTGCCGCTCAATACCGCCAAAACCAGCGCGGTGCTAGTTATTCGAGCGGACCGTGTGACATTGGGTTTGGGCATACGCCGAGTGAACATAAAACCGAGCGTCGCATATAGCGCAAGCACAACGGCGCTCACAAAAATATAAGTAAAACTTAACGGCAGGCTTTCCACGATACGCATGGCATCCGAATGCAGATTAAGCATGGCGAAATCGAATACCGTTCCGCCCGTACTGTCGTATACCATTATAAATATAAGATCGAGAATAAAATTGACGGAAAGTGCCGTCAGAAACAGGACGTATCTCGATCTGTGTCCGGGCAGATATTGAGATATAAGACATGCAAGCGCCAAAAAAGTCAGATACAGCCACGGATCGGTCATGTAAAATTTGCCGGCGGTCACCGCTACGCCTGTCAGCTCTATAAGCACGGAAGCCAGAATATAAGCGCACATCAAATAATTGACTTTCGAAAACTGCAAAAGCGTTTTGCCGAAAGACTTTAGTTTGATTTTCGATCTCTGTGCGAAAGCCGCTAATTTCCCGTTCATGTCACAACACCATAATAATGACGCATGTCCAATACGTCAAATGAAAACTTCTGTTCGTCAGCTCGTATACCGTCGAATAAACATATGTCAGAAGATAATATATCCACGGATACCGGTTGAATGTCGTTCCGACTTCCAGTGCAAATTCGGTCAGACCGAATACCGTTACCAGAAACACCGCCGCCCAAGGGAAAGCGTACCGCGTAGGTACGAGAATATTCATGGCTCTGCCGAATATCTCGGCGGCGATAAGCCCCAGCCATAAATGCAGCGCATAATAAACGTATACGGAGATGTTGGTGAGCGCTTGTGCCATTGTAACGCCGGAACCCATTTCGATCTGTATTTTTACTTTAAAGTCGAATCCCGCGCTTATAAAAAACACTACGGCGGCGCTCAGCGCTATTATGCTCAATGCGCGCGGTACGTCGATCTGCGGAGAACGTCGCGGCAAAAATATGCGTTCGCCGCATTTGCGTTTTAAAAACAGACCGAGTAGTACAACGAACACCGTAAATATAACGGCGACCGTCGAGTAATAGAGTATAACGGAAAGCGTTCCGTAATAGACTTTTGCGAAAAGCGGCTTAAAAAGCCATATCAGCCGCGACAAAAACAAGACCGAAAGTGTTACGCCGCAGGCGCCCAGTAACATAAACGCGCGCCGTTTCTCGCTCGGCAAAACCGACCGTACCGCTGTGCATAAGTTTGTATACCGCGGTACGTCTTCTGCATGACCGGATTCGGTATTGACGCCCCGGATGCAGTCCGTATTATCGATAATGTCGTGCGATTGTCGGTTCATGATAATATTAAACACATTCCAGTACGGCGAGCACGTCGTGCATGGATTTTAAATACTCCGCTTCCGACGAGTTGTAGAATAACAGAAGATCGTCTTTTACGGACGGATCGTCAAGATGAGACGGAACGGAAAAGTCGACCGAACGGATGTCCTCGTCCCAGTGCTTTATCTTGTATACGTCGCGGTCGGAATTGCGGCGCAGCATACGCTCGCGGCATACTTCGGGCGTTGTTACGACCCATATGATCGTAAGCTTTGCTCCGAGCGTCTTCAGTTTTTCTCGCAGTGCGGCAATGTATCCGGCGTCGCGTATTTCTCTCGTGAACGGCGCATTTATCAATACCGTATCGTCGTATGCCAACGCTTCCATGCCCAGGTCGAGGATCACCTGATATTCGTAATCGCGGATCTGTTCCTCAAAAAAATCGGAACTGCGATCGTAAGGCTTTTTTGCCACGCGGAAAATCTGTTTGGACAGCGGAATAAGCGTATCCTTATCCAAATAAACGACGTGCTCGAGATTTGCGGCAAGCTGTTTGGATATAAACGTCTTGCCGCATGCCGGCGGCGACGTTACGAAAATCATTCGTTTCATTGTTGTCCTTTCGTTCGTCGGCACGTAAAAGTTTTGACCTGCTTGCAAAAGTAAAACATTTCCGGGCGACGGTTTATCTTGGCGGATATGTTCCGCATGATGTATAATATGGTTTATTTTATCAAATCCGCAAATAGCTGTCAAGTGTTATTGCCTCTGCTTATTACAAGCTGCGGTCACGGTATATTAAATTCGCGCAATAATAATAGATCCGCGGCATAAAACCGCGGACCTCCGTTTTCATATATCTTACAGTATCGGGTTTAAGGTTTTAGCCTGCTGGGACCGCGGAACAGGAATGTGACATCCTTTACGCTGGGCAGATCGAACAGTTTTACGAGCGTACGAGTAATGCCCAACCCGAATCCGCCGTGCGTCGGCGCGCCGAAACGGAAAAAGTCCAGATACTCGCTCATCGTTTCGGGGTCGATCCCGTTTTCCGCTATATTGCTGCGCAGGTTTTCGTAACGGTGTTCGCGCTGTGCGCCGCTGGTTATCTCTATGCCTTTAAACAGCAGATCGTATGTTTTGGTCAACTCGGGATCGTCGTCTTTTTTCATGGAGTAAAACGCGCGAGCTTTGGCGGGGAAGTCGATGATAAAAACGAAATCGCTCCCGTATTTTTCTTTTACGTATTTGCAGATCAGTTTTTCGCCGTCGGGATCCAGATCGCCTTTGAGCGCGCGCGGAACTTCGTAGTTCATCTCGGTTTTAAGTATCTTGTACGCATCGGCGAGAGTTATACGTGGTATCTTATAGTTAAGATCGATAATATCGCTGCCGAAATATTTTTTATACTCGTCGTTGAATTCCGCTTTGACGCCGTTGATGATGTGCGATAACAGCGCTTCCTCGACGTCCATTACATCGTGGTGCGAATCTATAAAAGATATTTCGACGTCGATACCGGTGAATTCCGTATCGTGTCTGCTGGTAAAGCTGGGATTGGCTCTGAAATATTCGCCTATTTCGAAAGTTTTGTCAAAGCCTGCCATCATGCTCATCTGCTTGTACAGTTGCGGACTTTGAGTAAGATAAGCTTTTTGTCCGAAATAATTTTTAAGCTCGAATACTTCGCTGCCGCCCTCGCTGGACAGCGCGGTTATTTTGGGCGTGTGGATCTCTATGAATCCGTTATTGTTGAAGTATTCGACGGCAAGTCGTTCGAATGCGGTCTGAATGCGGAACATAAAGACTTTTTTCTCGTCACGCAGATCTATCCAGCGGTAGTCCATGCGCAGATCCTGACCGCTTTCCGCATTGAGCGGAACAAGATCGGCTATGCTCATGATATCTACGGCGGTAGGATATATTTCTTTTCCGCCGTTACGAACGTATTCCGAATATACGCAATTGCCCGTCACCGACACAAAACTGTGCGGCGTCAGTTTTTTGGCTTGTTCGTAGACGTCCGGACATTTATCCTTTTCGATCGTCACTTGTACAAAACCGGTCACATCGCGAATTATCAGGAACATTATCTTTTTATCGCGTATGGTTTCGACATAGCCTTTTATCAGGCATTCGCCTTCGGTCAGGTCTTTGATGTAAGTTCTGTTCATAACGGCTTTTCTCCGCAATCATATTTTTTACATTTTAACACCGCGGAAAATAAATGTCAATTTAATTAAACGCTTATTCGCAGGCAAAACGGAATACGGAATTCGGCAACAGCAAAACCGGCGCAAACCGTGCGCCGGTTTTGTGTCGACGGCGGCAAAGCCGCAGTCACGAACAGGCTTAATATTCTCCGTCGCGGCGGTCGAAGTCGTCGGCGAGCGGCATTATCCCGGACGTGCCGCAACCGCAATGGTTGTGACAGTGACAGCATTTGCAGCAGCAGTTGCACTGCGGTGCAGGCCGTCTTTCCTGACGTTTGCAACAGCAGCACTGATTGCGGTTGCAGTTGTCGCGTTCACAGCAGTTGTTGCAAACTCGGCAACGCACGCATGTGTCGTGACGGTTGCAGCAGCAGTTGTTACAGGAATTGAAAAAGAACATATAACACCTCCGTAGTATTATGTAAAGCGTTGTTTTTTACGGTAGGTGGCTATATTATCGGTGTATGTGGTTTCTGCGGTAAAGGTTACCGCGTAAGCGAAATTTTTTAAGTTCTTATCGTCACATATAAATATAAATTTCGGACATAGCTGAAATGCCGGTGTACGTAATAGCGACCGACAGTATAAATAAGATAGAACGGAACGCTTATTCGTATTGCCGCAACTCTCGGATCATTACAGTACCGCGACCTATTACATCGAATGCCGGGAAAACGCTTGACAAATATCCGGCTTTATCCTATAATGAAAAACAGATGGAGAAGTACCCAAGTGGCTCAAGGGGCTCCCCTGCTAAGGGAGTAGTTCGGTAACACGGAGCGCGGGTTCAAATCCCGCCTTCTCCGCCAGTAAGAACCTAAAACGAACCCCAAATAAAGGAACGTTTTAGGTTTTTTTATAAGATTTGTAAGGAGTGATAATTATAATGACGAACGAAGAAAGAGAATATCAAGAGTTTTTTGTAAAGACACTCAAAGCAAGCAATGATTTTGTAAATGATTATAAAAAATTAAGTCCGCAAAATCAATTTAGGTTTGTGCAAGATTTGAAAAATCAAGCAACTTACAATGCTTTGTGCGAGCTACTTTCATTATTTAGAAATTAAATAACGAGCCGACGGCGGTTTATGCCGCGAAAGCCGCTTGACGTGAGAAAGGGGCGTGTTAGGCTATCGCGCCAAAGGCAAACCAAAACCCGACAGATTCTCAATCGGTCGGGTTGCGCGTTTCGCCCTTATTTGCCTATACACACGCCCCTGCGAGGCTCACGTCAAGCGGAACGTGGAATAAATAGCCGTTGTATGTATTTTATACATACATTACAAGTCTAATCGGAATATTGTTAAATAGATATTCGTTGCATACGAGCATATTTACATATTTGTCGCAAAAAGAAAAGCCCGACATATCGTCGGGACAATTCATAATAGGGCTGTTGTAGTGTATTTCTATCTTATCGTCGAATAGGACTATATCTTTTACGAGATAGTTTACGAGCATTTTCGGCTCTAACCGTAACGCTTTGGCGTAAAACTCGCGTATATCGGCTTCGGTAAGCATTACGGCGACTTTACTGCGCTCTATCGTTATTTGCTTGTCTAACGTTTCAACGCGGTTTTCAAGCTCTCGCAGGCGTTTCATAGCGGTATTGCTTGTGCCGCCGTTTTCAATAGCCGACATAATATTGTCAATAGAGTTTTCGGCATTACGTTTTTCTTTGAGCAATAAGTTCAATGCGGTATTACACTGCATTTGGCGTTGCTGCTCTTGCATTAAACCTTTAACGATTGTATTCATAACTTGCGGTTTGTTCAGTTCGGAAATAACGTTATCGAGTACAATATTTTCGAGAACGTCTTTTCTAATTGCTTGCTTATTGCAACCGTTATTATGCTTGCGACCCAAGCACTTGTAATAGCGTTTGGTTTCGCCGTTTTTGGCAGTGCCGCACTCGGCTGTTATCGTACTGCCGCAATAGCCGCATTTCAGTTTGTTGCGTAAAAGGTAAACCACTTCGACACTGCGTTTACCGTAACGGTTGGCGTTTATCTTATCTCGCACTTTGTTAAACGTTTCGGTATCTACGATTTGCGGATAGATATTGGTAAACACTTCATCACCGTGTCTGTAAATACCCGAATACTTTTCGCACCGAAGTATATTGTAAACGGTATTCCTTGCGAACGGCTTGTTTCGGTTTAATATGCCTTTTTCGGTTAAAGCCTTTATAATATCTTTGACATACACGCCCATAGCGTATTGCTCGAATATGTAACGTACCGTATCGGCTTTATTTTCGTCGATTACTACTTTCTTGTCAACGACTTTATAGCCGTAAACGAGAAAACCGCCAGTAAAGTTGCCTTTTTGACGCGTTTCGTTCATACCGCGTTTTACCTTTTGAGAAAGTTCTGCGGAATATTATTGGTTCATACCTTCGAGCAAACTTTCGAGTATAATGCCTTCGGGAGTATCGGGTATGTTTTCCATAGCGGACAAAACTTTTACGCCGTTATCTCGCAATGTCTTTTTATGGATTACCGTTTCATACTTGTTTCTTGAAAAACGGTCGAGTTTGTAGACAAGCACATAATCCCAATTTTTCTTTGCACTGTCTTTTATCATACGCTGAAAGTCTGGACGGTTATCGTTCGTACCCGTCATAGCGCGGTCTATGTAGGTATCGAGTATGAGTATGTCGTTGTTCTTTGCATACTCCGTACATACCCGAAGTTGTCCGTCAATACTTTGCTCGGTTTGGCTATCCGACGAGTATCGACAGTAAATCACAGCTGTTTTCATTTGAGAAATCTCCTTTTAGTTTGTTTTTTATTTTGTCTTTCGACGGGAGCGAAATAAACGGAAGCGCAAAAGTTATAACGCTTATGGACTTGAACACTCTTTTTTGCAAGGGCTGCGTAGCAGTGCATTTTACCCTTGCAAAAAAGTGCGCTTTCGTTTACGCTCGCCACAGGCGAAAGACAAAATAATGAAATAGTTTTAATTAGTCTTGGTCATATATTTAATCACTTCCGGCGAAGCCTTGCCCCGAACAACGCCGTCATCGTCTATGCAAGTGAAATCGTCGAATAACAATAGCTTTCTATCTGCCACTCCATACGGACAAAGTACATCGTCATCGAGTATATGACCTTTTACGTATGTAGGCAGTTTTCCGCCGTAACAAAGTCTTTCGCCGCTTTTCTCTATGTATTTGAGTATGTACCTAACGGAACGATCTATATCGTAGGGCAATAAAGACTTAAAGTCGTTTCGTCCGAAGCGTTTCAGAAAATGCGTGTTTTGGTATGTCGTTTGTTTTCGGTGCGCGGTTGTGTCGTAATCGGTCGTTTGAATTAACTCGCCAATCATTTCGGGTATATAGAATATTCCGTGAAAGTGTAATCGCCCTTTTGTCGGACTGCGCTCGAATACTCCTATATATTTCCAATGTTTTCTACTGACAAGGTGTTTCAATGTATTGCGTAACGATTCTTCAAAAGTTTCTTCGGTGTGTTTGGCATTATCGTAGGTAAAAGTTACAAAATAATTCCACTCTTGTAAATGCACTTTGCGGAATAATCTTACTCGGCGTTTAATGGTATTCGTTTTCTTACGCTCGGTTTGTTTGTCTGTAAACTCGTTCGTTTCTTTCTCGTTCTTAAAACAGTCTTTTAACTGTTCTTTCATAAAGTCTTTACGCTCTTTCTTGGGCAACGCTTGACTTTCTTGGTAAGCCGTTTCAAACTCGGCTTTGTGGGGTTGTTCTTTTCTCGGTGATTTCGACGGCTTTTTACCGTGCTTAAAGTTCTCGTTCGGTATGGCTATGTAATGACTGCCGTCGGAATAGATTTTGCAATTCTTGTATGGCATAGTGTTCTCCTTATTTTGTTTTTGGTGGTTGTTTTGAAATTTTGCAAAGAAAAAGGGCAAATACAAAACAGTAGCTTTTACTTTGTTTTGTACTTAACCCTTTTCCTTGCGGCAACGCTCCTTTTCTATTCGGACGCACTATGCTCGACCTGCGGCAGTACCTATTATCTTGTCTTATCTAATAAGCTATATAAATCTCAATATTAAATTATTGCCCTTATAGGCTTTGCTCCTTATTCTTTGCCAATTCCAAAACTCGTGCGTACAGCGTTTCAAAGAATGTTCTTTGTTCGCTGTCCGACAGCTTCGTTATGTCGGGCGTTCCGACAACAACGACGTCGAGCTTTGTATTGAGCATTAAATAAACCTCCTTTAAGATTTTTTATATCGAAATGCTTTGCGACCCCAATAACTAATATAAAATTTCACCCTATATCGACGAAAAATTTTTGAAAATATTTTACCGCTCATAATTCATAGGTCAAAATACAGTAAAAGTTCGGTCGTATTTACAAATAAAATACCCCTACACTATACAAAGGTCAGTTTTTTGCAAAAAACAACCGTATTTGCAAAAATTTAATCTAACTTTAATGTTCGGCTCGGTTGACCTTTCACTTAAATAGCGATATGGTGGAAATCGTCATAAGCTGTCATAAATAAAAACGTAGTAATTTTGAAAAATCTAACCATTAACTTGCAAATTTATGTGTGGAAATGATAGCTCCATCGCATAAAGCTTGTCAAGCTTCTAAACCCGTCCGAATACGTTGAAATACGTTACGATACGTTATAAAACGTCGTACCCGACATTGACCGCGCAAAGCCGCCGAGCGAGAGTGCAAAGGCGATCGCCAAGCGGTTTAGCGGCGACGCCTTTGCTCGCTCGGCGTTGCGGTTTCGTCGGTCGTTCTTTCGTTTCGGCGGGCGCTTGATCGCGGCGCGAAGCGCCGCGCTTGTTTTATCAAGCACCCGCCACAGTGCCACAAGTAATTTTTACGCTGTCATATAGTTGAAATTTAAGTGCGTTTGTAGTATAATGAATATATGGGATACGAGAAAAAACAAAAAATCAAATTTATTCTGTTTAATATTTTTGTTTATGGAGTATGCGTGGTTTTAGTCGCATTAGGCGCGAGTGATTATTTATACGATCAGGGCAAATTAGCGGCTATTCAAGGCGGCGTAATCGTTCAAGCAGAGTGGGTTGGTATTATTCCTAATATGCATAAGGGTGGGACATCGACCACATATAATTTAGGCTATGAATATATAGATGAAAACGGTGTCATATATCGAGAAGAATGTAGCTTTCGTTTAGGTAGTCTTGAAGAAGCTGAATCCTATATGGGTAAGAACGTAGATATTTATATAGACGGCAAAGGGCATAGCATACCTGTATATAAGGCAAAGGATTTTAACAAGAATGGCGCATGGGCTTTAATGGGTATTGCAATCGGCATTGCGGTAAGTTACACAATCGGTCTTATAATATGGGGCGTTATAAAGCATAAACGAAAAAATAACGATACGGGCGATAATACAACGAGCGAAAATGTGTAAAATAAAATTCGTTTTAGGTTACTATCGCTCCGCCAAAAATGAATTGTACGAACACACGCCAAAGTGAGTTCGTACTTTTCCTTTTATATGAGTGTTTCGGCGTGCGAATAACCATTAAAGACATACTGCCGAAACCGTCAATTCCTACGGCGCGGCAAACTCAAAAACGTGATGAACAAGGCAATTTTACTAAATAAAACAAAAGGCGCTTCGAAAAACATCTCGGAGTGCCTTACTGTTTACTTGATTAAATATTTTGTTTTTGCTATAATTTTTGTACGATAAACAGTAATTTAGAAGACTAAATGATTTGGGATTAAGGAGAAAGTATTGTTATGGGACTAGATATATATGCAGGGACATTAATTCGTTATTATGCGCGTAATTGGAAAACAGTATCACAACAATTTGCCGAGGCTAATGGAATAGATTTCCAAACAATAAGACCGCAACAAAATAGTGAAAATGAACTTTCTTTACAAGAAATTCAAGAGTTAGTAACTCAATGGCAAAATGCTATAGTAAAAGGACTTAATTTACATCCTGTACCATTATGGAATGAGGATTATGAGGTTACGCCATATTATACAGATAAGCCAGACTGGGATGCCTTAAATGCTTTATTACTTTACATTGCTTCAAAATACAGTAATAAAGAAGTACCTTCTACAATTATTAAGAATTTTGATATTTACAAACACCCTATTGTATCAGAATTTCTTGAAACGAAAGATTTTCAATTATCTTTATTTGATGGCAATGGTTGGTGGCTTCCTATTAAAAGGAATATAATGTTTAATTATGTTTTACCAAATTCAGAGGAAAGTATTTTGGCAACAAGTAGTTTACTTCTTGAAGAATTGAAAGTATATAATTCTTTTGAGTGGAATGCCGATAGAAATACTATCATTTCGTGGAGCAAAACAGAAGGTTATCCTGCTGATATGGTATATAGCAAGGAAAACGGAATAGAAGAAGCACATAAACATATGGCATATAATACAGAGTCTTTGGCAAAATTTGCTTTTTCTATTTTATGGCAAGCAGCTGAATTTTCTCTTGAACACGGTGTTGTTATTGTTTACGATTTTTAATATTAAGACAAGCACACGCGCCCCTGTCAGTTGGTAGTTTTACCTATGTAATTTATTTATTTTGAAGTTGAAAAGCATTATATTGATATAGATGATAATACGAAGAAATTGATGTTTGGTATAAATTATAAAAACAGAACGATAAATTTCAATTTAACGGAGAATTATAAACGACCTATAATGAATATCTATGAA
>CAJUBY010000002.1:0-63056 GCA_910585055.1 uncultured Christensenella sp.
CGAACCACTCACTTGTAACAAGTAAACAATTCGGATTATACTCTTTTGGTGCACCCAAAGAGACTCGAACTCCCAACCTTCTGGTCCGTAGCGAGATACGCCACGTTTTAAGATGTAATACGCAAGTCTTTGCCCACTCGACACTCAAACGGATCCTGCAAATATATGCTCGTTGCCCACAAACAGCCCGTATTTACAAGCGGTTGACCACTACGAAACGATTTTTTACAAAACGATTGTCGAAATAAGTGTCAATTATCCGTTCTTTCTATAGTGCGGAACAGAGTATCGAGCTTTTTCGCCTCGCTGAAACTCAATTCGCGGGTAACGTCGCTGTAAACGTCAGCAGTCGTTCGGATCTCGCTATGTCCCAACCACACTTGAACGACTTTTAACGGCACGCCGGCTTCCAACGCTCTTGTGGCAAAAGTATGCCGCAGGTCGTGCAACGTATGTCTTGCGCAATAAGTCTTAAACTTCCTGCCTACATACTCGGCTTTGAAGTCGAACAGCTTACCAGATCGCGGCAAACTCGGCAACAATGCTTTTATGCCGTCGAATAACGGGATATATCTATCTGAAAGCTTTGTTTTCGTTCCACGTATATGAACGGTATTGTTAAGCTCGGATATATCTTCCGCAGTCATATTCAACGCTTCACTCAACCGACAGCCCGAATACAGGCAAAACGAATAGTAATATTCGAGCGGCGAGCCTTTGATCTTAAACATGAAATCCGTTTGCTCGAGCACGGTAAGCGCAGTACCCTTATTACGTTCGGCTTTGCGGCTTTTTACCGCCGACATGGGATTGTATGCGATCAACCGCTCCGCTACGGCTTGGCGGAACGCACCCGAAAGGATATTATATATATCCTCGCGTTTGCGGTCTGTCGGAACGGCGGAAAGCAAGCGTTGGAGATCTATAGGTCGAACATCGGGCAAGGACTTATCCGTGACGTGCGGCTGAATATGCAGCTGTATATCCCGTTGCATTTGCTTATACGTTTTCGGCGCGACTTCGTTTTGCTTATATGTCGTGACGAAATCGCCGAGCCATGACAGCAGCGTATATTCCTTTACCGCATTATCCCGCTTTTCTATAGCGGCGTTGAGCTTGACAAGACACTCGTCGTATGTCCGAGCATATACGGAACGTTGCTTACCATTCTGCCAATACCGCCCCTCGAAGCGTTTGTCCTTGCGTTGTATTATGCAGCCTTCTTTGGGCTTTTTCCTGCGCGGTGTCATGATATGTATTCTATTCCTCCGTTCCTGTACTTCGATGTCGATGTCGTTCAACAGCGTTACGAGTTTAAACGCCGTTCGGTTTAGCTGTTCGGCATACTGCCGTATCTGTTGTTCTTCGTCTGTCATGTTACCGTACCTCCCGTTATTCGGTCAGTACAGTATATAGAAACATATCAGAACGGAAAAGTATCGTCACGGTCGTCAAGATCGGAGACTATATCTTCCATAATAGCTTTCATGTACTTGAACGACAGACGTTTGGAAATGACGGTCAATTTCTTTTTGTACACCTCGTCGGCTATCTGCTCAAGCGTCATATTCACGTCGACCTCGGGCTTCTCTTTCCTGTTGAGCAATATAAGCACCTTTTCGAACAGGATCTCCGCTGTCGGATCTGTCGGTTCGTCGTCGGTTTTCTTTTCCTCGTCGTAAAATATCCCGTAGCACTGCAGCATTTTGAACTTGTGCAGGATATCGTCTAACAACACAAACTGCTCGTACGTGCATACAGCCGAACCATCTTTGCTCATTTTCGTCGCGTATTTAAACACTTCATGCCATGTATCGCCCTCGACGCAATCCATTGTTACGCTGTTGCCCAATTTGACCGAAGCTATATTTTTCACATTGACTCTCTTGCCGTTCATCAGCAAATAAAGTATCTTTTGCAAAAGGATTTCCAACTTCGAAAACTTGCGTACGAGCACGCCGTAACTGAAGCTGAAATTATTTATTTCCGTTTGCGGCAGATCCAAGCCCTTTTTGAGCATGAACAGGCAGTGTATATGAGGGTGGTAATCGTTACGATTAATTACTATTTCGAAGCTGCGTATCGCGCCGACGAACCCGTACTGCTCGAAATCTATTCCCTTGATTGTACCGCGGCCCTGAAAATAGCGTATTATTTTCTTAAAGCTGCTTTGCATTCTATCCAGCGTGCTTTTCAATGCCTCGCCCTTAACGTTCTTTACGGTAAATACGACATGGTATAGATCGTATGTCTTTAACAGTTCTTCGAACTTTACATGATATTCCATTAATCGCTTCGCTTGCTTTAAGTGATTGCACAGCCAACACCAACGGTTATGGCAATGAAATACGCGCTTGACGTTAAAATATCCGCTCTCTTTGTATCTATCCCCGAACCACGATTTATGGCAATTACGTACGCGCTCGGACAGATCCGCAAATTTCTTGACATTCGTATTCGAATATCTTTGCATGTAATAGTCGGCATAATAGTTGTTGTACTCGACCTTCTGCTGTACGTCCTCGAAATAAAAGTCTTTGAGCTTAACGTCGTCGGGTACTTCCGTTATAGGATCGCGGTTGAACTCATACTCGGCGTAACGGTGCACCGCGAGTTCATGTTCCTGCTTCGCCTCAAGCCGCTCGAGTTCTTTTTCTTGGATAACATTACGTCGGCGTACTTGAGATTTATGTAATATGTTTTGATTTGTGCGCTTCTTTTCGTGTTCGGATAAAAAGTCGGCATAGCGTTCGTGTCTGTCTTGCATGTTTTCACTCCATAACAACTGCGTGACAACTTAATTCTAATATATCAAGAGGTTGCCCTTCGCCGCGCTGCGCGCGGCTCGGTCAACCTGTATCGGGTAGCAACGGCGCGGCGGGGCAAGCCTGTCGCCTGCGCCGTTGCCTGTGGGTTCGCGTTGCGTTCGTTTTGCTACGCAGTTCTCGCCCGTGCTTCGGCGCGGACAATGTTTGCGTTAGCTACCGCGCTTCGCTTGCTTGGCGTGTTCACGGCAGCACGGTTTCGTGCCTCAACAGTGCAGCCGATCACGCGCTTTCGCCGATCGGAGATCGGAGCTATCGCCTGTCCGTAACGGTCTGTCGTGCGTGCTCTCGTGCGTTTCCGGCGCCTCGAGCGTTCGTTGTGCTTTTCTTTTCGGTTGCCGTTGCCTAATACGCCGTCAAGCACCTTTCGCGGCATAAACCGCTCGCAAGCTCGCTATTTATTCCACGATGTGCTTGACTGCGTATTTTCTGCGGCGTGCTTTTGCGCTGCCGAAAGCAACTCAAAAGATAGGTATTTTTCGGGTCGCTTTCGGTCGCGCGAGTGTACGCCGCAGAACCGTCAACTGCTGCCCGAGTGTTCAGCTTTTCATTTTGCCTCTGCAATCTAAAAGATAGGCGATCACACTTCGTGCTTTGCTTTTTTCTCTTTTTCTTTCGCTCCTTTCCGCCCTGATCGGCGGCGCAGCTGCGTGACTCCGGTCCTTGACGACGTTCCGTGACACCGTTGATTGACTCAGATCGTTATGCCGGCTCTTTAACGCAGCTTGTTGACCACAGTCGTTGACCTCGTTTTTTTGCTTGACTTTTGTTTTGAGGCGGTGTATACTGTTCTTAAGAGTTGTTGGTAACCTTGTTTTCAAGGCACAGCCGAAAGGGCAAAACAGACAACTCTTTTTTTATTTGTCTGTTTTATCGTCTTTATAATTATTTTTATCGTAACGCTGCTTTAAGTGTTCGGGCATGCTTAAGTCTTTATTATGCGGCGAGAACAGTCGCTTGGGCAATTTTTGCGGACGTTTTAAATACATCGGATCACTGTCTGTCGGGTCGGGGTTCGGCATGATTTCCTCATAATCACTGTTTTCCGAATGAGTTGCTTCTCGATGTACATACCCGTCAACAAGCTTCTTTTTCTTTTTATCCATTGCCTTATCCTCGTCTATCACCAACGTAGTTCGGTGTTTACTTATTTTCAATCTCGCCCAAAACGGAAATTCGGTCGGAAACGTCTTCGGCGTTTTCGACTGATCGGTGACCTTCGACGGTTCCTTCTTTTCCTTTGCCGCTTTTATGGCATAGCTCCGACGTATAGCACGCTTTTGCGCTTCAGACTTACACTTGCGCGGCGGAAGGTTATTATCGTTATTATTCTTGCTCATCGCCGTCACCGTTCCCGTCTTGCATTTGCTTAAGCAGCTTCTCGCGCTCGCGTTGAGCTATAAGTTCGGGCAAACGTTCTCTATACCATTTCTGGTATTCCTTGTCCGTGCCGCCCACCTTCTTGTACATCGCTTTCTGCGCTTTGTAAAGCTGCTTGTACACCTTGTCTACATAACCCTGCGGCACATAGTCGGCGGTATCCAACGTCAATGCGTACGACTGAAAAAAACGCGCATGCAGCTCGTCGAGCAAGTCGTTTTTGTTGTAGTTTATTTTTTCGTTCGGGTTCATGTCCGACGGTTCATTTTGTTTCTTTCTTCGGAACAGCATTTTTGGCTTTGTCGCCCTCCTTTATATAAAAGTTGTTCGGCAGCTCGTCATCGAAATCCTTAAGAAACTTGACATACCCGTCAAAGCTCTCGTCCGTCGGCTCGCCCTGTTTGTAGTCTATATCGTCCTTGAAATGCCCGTCGTAAAACTTCGGCTTGCATGATCGGCTGTCGTAGCACCGAAACACATTGTATTCGGCAGTGACGGTTTCCTCGGTATAACAGTCACTGTCTTTTTTGCCGCTCGACATGTATCTGTCGAACATCTGACTGTTCGGGATCCTGCGTATTTTCCATTGCAAGCGGCACGGCTGTCCCAATCGATCATAGTCAATATGCAACTCGACTATCTCTACGAACTGCGCAAGCTCGCGGATATTTACGTCGATTAACATCGGGCGCTGCGTGTCGAGGAATATATCCAAATTGTTATGTCCGTGCTGCTCGTACCAACGGCTTTGCCAATCGGGAAAATATCTGCTCATGCGACTGTTAAGATACTTCTGCGCTTCTGTAACGAATATTGCCTCATACGGAAGGTTGAAATGCGTTTTGACGTATTCGTTTGAAAAGCCGAGGCGGTACGGATTGATCCGTCTGTTACGCCTCGGACTGTATCCGAACCTGCGCAGCACTATATCGTAATTAGCCGACACGCAATGCTCGGGGATCGTCTTTATATTCTTAAAGCCTGCAGCCGTTTTCTGCAGGAGCTCTGTTTGCATGGCTTTATTGCGTCGACGGTCGTATGCGTACAGGTTTGCCGTATGCGTCATGAAACACGTCTTGCCCGTACGAGGCGGTGCAAATATTATAGTTATCATGCCGCTTTTTCCGCCCGTCGGTCTTTGATTTTATTAACGACCCACTTGACGAACCGCACAGGCAACAGCACGAGCCAAACAAGACCTTTAACAAGCCATTTAAGGCACATTAAGATAAAGCTTAATATTGTCGGCATAAACGGCATTAGTACGATCAAAAAGAGAACACCCAATACCACAATCAAGATCCAATACAAATTTTTCGAAATACCGTCGCCGAGCCTGGCAAAAAACGCGCCTATTTTATTAAAGAAATCTGTTACTTTATCCCAAAAACTACGCTTGGTGTTGCCATTTCCTTTATTCCAATTGACCGGATACGGATCGCTCGTTATTTTATCGTCAACGACACCTATATCGTAAACAACACCGTCCGAAGAAAAATTAAGCTGTAAAACCGATACTTCGGAATGCTTAACGTATTTATAAATATTAGAAGCAACCGCTCCCAAGTTCGGAACGATCAATTCAAAATTCGTAACCGAATAACTCAACACCCATTGTTTTTCTTTGATTTTATCTTTAACTTCGGAACGCAAAGTTTCTTTTTCCAAGAACTCCGGAACCGTTTCAATTCCGTACCATGAATGCCCCCATTCTTCAACATACTCGAGATTATTGTCAAACAATTCATCTCGTAATATTTTAACCGTGACCGGAGGATCTACCGTTATATCGCCTATATCGCCGATATTTGACACATAGAGCGCTGTTGCTGCGACATAAGTAACATCGGCGGAAATAATGTCGTCTATATCTCTATCCGTCGAGAACGCTATAAAATGACGGTCGATACTATTAATAAATATATTTTCGCCGTCCATATATCGCAACGTGCCGTCGAACCTGTCTGTCACCGTTACGATGTCATTCACTCGGCAAGCATATTTCAATTCGTCGGAAGCCGAAGTCGTGACTGTCCACAACTGTCCGACACTGTATGATTTTTCATTTACAGTAACGCCGGCACCGGGATCGCCGTCTACCGTCTTGTTATACGTTCTGTATATACTCGAAATGTCGTAATGCCTGACAGCCGTATCCGAAACGATCAACCCGTTCACCTTATATTTCATTACGGCGGACTGCGAAGCTAACAGCGTCAACGTATAATTCCGACGGTCCGATGTATCCGTCGCTATATTTATCGATGTCGCAATTATATTTTTACTGCCGGCATTCGGTTGGTACACATAAACAACTATACCGTTATTCACGTCTTCGGCGAGTTGGATCACGCTCACCGAATAATCGTCGGCGATTATAGGATATTTCGACATATCCAATCCGGTATCCGCGAAATCATCGATAACTCCGTTATCTTCCGCTCTTGCGACAGTAACGCCGCAAAACATCATAACTATACTTATTACCGCACATACGGCTAACGAGACAAGCCGTTTAAGCCTGCCGCGTACTACTCTTATTTTCATACTACACCGCCTAATTCTTATGTTTCTTGCGTACTGCAATAAATACGGTAAACATCGCAAATATGCCCACAAGTATAAAACAAGGGATAAGCACATACCAACGATTTTGTTCCCACCAAGTCAGCGGACGATCGGTGACTTGCTTATCCGACAGACGTGCATATATGGTCGTATCGCTATGTATTATATCGTCGGACTTGACCGCAACCGAATACCCGTTATCCAGATACCAACCGCCGAATACTTTACCCGGAACTTTTACTTCGTAGAGATAATCCGAGATCTTACGGTTCGATTCTACGAGTTGCGTTATTACGCTGCCGTTAACGTAGAAATTCAACGCTACCAGTTCGGATATATTATTGCTCGCGTTGAACGCCGTCATTTGCTTTGATGTTGACGATCCGACTGCGTTACCTATAGCTCTGACACGAAATAAATGCTCGCCGACAGTAATCGGTTTTTCCGACAGATCCATTGACGTCCGGGTTGTTGTGCCCAGACTTGTACTGTCCATAAATACCGCGTATCCGACTGCATCGGGAACTTCGTTCCATAGAAGCGATCCGGAATCCAGTCGAATATCCGTAGGAGTAGAAAGCTTACTTATACCGAAATACGATGAAATCGGTAATGAATACGAATGAAAATAAAATCGAGCGTCATACGGCTCCGGAACCTTCAAAGTAAGATCCGCAGACACACGGTAATTACCGAGTCGATCGGAAAAATCCAATCGAGATAAATACAATGTGTATATATTATTGAATACGGAAACTTTATCCCCATACTCTTCCGCTCCGTAATCTGCGACATACTCTTCCGTTCCGTCATCGGACACTTTATAAAACGAATAACGATACGAATAATCGACCGAATAGTTCCCCAATGTCAAAACACCGGAAAGATTATCCCTGAAAAGATAGCTCGGACCGCTTTCGTCGTCAACATCATAAATAAACGACATTTCCGACGACGGACGAATAAAAAAGAAAAACCGTGTATCGCTGTTTATGTATTCGCCCGTAGCAGCATTATATACGGCTATACCGATAACGGTTTCGTTTTGATGATCCGCACCGAGCGCGGACTCCGGCAGAAAGGCGTCATACCAATGTCCGGAAGAACTTTTTGTCTGTTCGAGATTATAGCCGTCGATTATGCTATAATCGGCTTGAGATGACAATTCTGTCCATGCACCATCGCTGAATATAGCTACGAAATTCGTAAGATCATAGACCAAAACAGATAAAACATAAGACGATGAAGGATATACTATATCCGAATATCCACATAATGAAGTTATATTAAAACCGCGGACGCCGTCTTTTTCGATATAAGCGACACCGCCGATTGCCGGCATTTTCTTTACCTCAATAGTCGCTGTACCGTCGTCGCTGTCATGGAGTAGACCGTTATTATACGACATTACAGTCATTCCGCTTTGCTCCGATTTCGGAGTTTCCGCTTTTTTAGTCGCTACCGGCTTGCCCTTGCCCCAATAGTCGAACCATTCGTTACCGTTCCAATTTTTAAAGCCGCTCGTTGCAACCGCGAAAAAGACCACTATTCCGGCTATAAAGCCGATCAGGATCATTCGCCACAGTGTTTTTGCGCCTATTCTTGTCATGTTGTTTTACTCCTTTTTGCTTATTTATGGATATAGGCGCAGTCGATAAACCGCACCTATTTCGCTTGGATCTCACAAGCTCGTCAGTCCATTTATTACATTAAACCTATATCGTCGGGATCAGTTTCGGATTTCGCCGTCAACTTAATACCCAACGCCTTGCTCGCAAGCAAGCCGAAAATGTTACTCGGCATTGCGCCCTTAACTACAACTTCGACAGGGCGTTCCTCAGATAACTCGACAAATGTCGGCTCGGCATACATTGCCGCATATGTAACATATTCGCCGGTCTTTTTGCTTTTATATCTTACGGGCTTGATTATGACCTTAACGGGTACTTCCGAAGTCGTACGCAATGCTTTTTTCGCATAGTACGTCATATAACCGAATACGCGATCGGGGCGAACAAGACGGTTTTTATCGTCGTATTTATCCCATTTCGCTTTAAGTCCAATGTCGCGGAAATCCACATCATTAAACGGGTCGATCAGCTCAAACGCGACATATTCAACATCTTTGCCGTCTTTGTCATATGACCGCATTACGAAACGCGCGTCAACTTCAAGTTCCTTTAACTCGTCGTTCTTGACTTCTGTTGTTTGGTTTACCATGATTTACCTACCTTTGCGATACCCTCGCATTTTTATTTCTTTGCCTTTCGGCTGGCAGGGCAAACGGGAATCAAACCCGTTTCTATGTCGTCAGAAACCCCGTGTTCCGCTCCGAATCAACGAAGCGGATTTGAGAGTGAAAACCTGTCTACCCGACAGGTAGAACAGCACTAATAAACAGCAGGATAATTATTTCCGCGTTTGTTCTTTTTGCCTTGCTTGCCATGTTGGAAGTTATAACAGTTAGCACTGTCTCTACGTGCCGCAAGATATCCCCCACGCCATGCTTTCTCCGTATCCGTTAAAGGAATAGGATTCCCGTACCGATCGCGCTTGAGCATACCGTCATTAGTAGCGTGTACACCGGCACGTAGCTCATCGGCACATTTACGACCCTTTTCCGACGGATTCAGCAAGGTTATTTCCTTGCCTTTCTTGTTTTTCCAAATTACCGACATAAAAAATTCCTTTACCCCTTTTCAGCATAGGGCACGCTGTAGTTGTTGTTATTGACTCCGATCCTCAACGCAACTTATTGACTCCGGTCATTAACGGCGCCGAGTAACGCAGCTTATTGACTCCGGTCGTTGACATCGAAACGCGACAACGTTTTTATCCCCAACTCAACGCCATTGCTTCCGCAAACTCTGTGAACGTCTTGCTTCGGTTGCGCTGTTTGTACTTGCCGCACGAGTTCTTGAATTTCGGATACGTCAGGAACGTATACTGCGGTTCGACAACGTTCGTCGGACATACAAACGGTAAGCCCTTTAACCACAGATATGTCATTTTCGCAACAGGCACGCCGAAGTAATAAGGCTGTACAACTTGCGTCGGCTCGGGCAGTCCGAACTTCTTGATCGGAACAGGGTTCTCGATACAGATCTTGTCGCAGTCCGCTTCGTATATGGCTCGGAAGAACGACGCAGCTTGTTGACCCAGCTTGTACCGCTCTTGATCGAGTTGTCCGTTCTTGTACAGGTTAGTACTCCCGGCGCGGCTCAAATATGTGCAGGGCGGAAAAGCGATTATCATGTCCCAACGGCCAACCGTATGGGCTTGTCCGTCGCACGTACGAAACGTACAGTTACCGTTTAACAACGGCGTTACGTCCGCCCAGATATGCCACTCCGGTTTGCCGCCCGAACACATTACGATGTCGCAACTGTACGCTTCGTGTCCTTTCGCTCGGAACGCTTTGCATACCGCTTGACTTTCTTCACATGCGCAAAGTATTTTCATAGGAATAATAACCCCCATATACCAAACAGCTCGTAATTAAACCAAGCCAATAAACCGAGTAACCCGATACAGAGTACAATCAAAAGAAATTTTTTCATAACCCTACCTGTATCGTCGGCATGTACCCGAGCGACTGCTTATAATCCTCGAAAAAGTCTTTATAAATTGGACATTCTCTACAATTCCAAACCTCACAAATTGAAGACCGCTCATCGCATTCAAATTCTTTGTCGAACTGCTTCATCAATTCGTCGTTCGTCATTCCGTCACCGCCTTACAGTAATTCCATTTCGACAAGCGTATTGAATATGTCCGTGTAACTTTCCGACACGTATATCCCCGTCGGCTTTTTCCCAAACGGCTCGTAAAACTCGATAAACGCTGTACCGTCCGGTTCTTCTATGACCGATGTTATTCGGTCAACAGATATTGCCCGTTTCAACTTCGATTCCGAGTTTGTCACTTCGATAAATAGTTTTGCCATGTTAATCCACCGCCTTATTCGATACGGGTTCGTAAGATGTCGAGCATATTCCAAAAATATAACCGACGGTTTTTGTACAAGTCGGGGCATTCTTGCAATTTTCACACCTACGCTTTTGCACAGTCTTTTTGTCCTTGTTTTCCATTGTTTTCACCTCAATTGATTTGATTGTTATCGATAATCTAATATCGATTTACTAATAATATATACCACTATTCCGATATTGTCAACCACTTTACTAATATTTATGGTAGTATTTAAATATGGGATTTGCTGAAAGGCTAAAAGAATTACGTATTAGCAATGGATTAACTCAAATTGAATTATCCAAACATTTAAATTACAGTCAAAGCATTATAAGCGAATGGGAAAAAAACGGAAATCAACCAACGGCTCAAGCTATAAAAACCATTTCAGAATTTTTCAACGTTTCTGCCGATTATCTACTCGGCTGCGAAAACGATTTCGGAGTAAAATACTACGACGAACCGTCGTCGTTTACGCCCGACGAGCTTCAGCTAATAGCGGCATATAGAGAAATGTCGCAAGGAAAGAAGCAAGCATTATTCAGCATGCTTGATATATCGACTAAAGAAAAAATCAAAAAGGATTTATAACATCATGGGAGAAAATCAACAAAAGCGACACGGTTTTTTAATAATATTATTAACGATCGTGATGTGTACTATAATTTTAATTACGCTTGTATTCTTGATTATGCTGCCAAATAGTGAAGTATCGAACCCTACGACGGAGATCCGTTATTATTTCTTATAGTATTCGTTGTTCTCGCAATTATTTTTTTAATCGTCTTAATTGTAAAAATTTGCAAATTCAAAAAAACGCACAGTAAATTCGGTATAATCTTTTCCTCGATTTTTCTTGCTTACTGTATCAGCGGCATAACTATGATAAGCGCCGGAAGAAGCGCGAGAAACGGAGACGTGTATATAGACGTAAATCAAGAAATATCCCTTAACATGAATTTTGATATCCATTCTTACAAAGATATCGACGATCTGGAAATAACCTTTGTATTCAAAAATTCGAATAATCGTATATTCGCTCAAAAACTAAAAAAGGTCGGAGACGTCAAAAGAAATTCCGATTACACCGTTTCGATCAAATTCACGGAATTCGAAATAACCGAAATCATGAAGATCGATAAAGTTTCAGCCTATATATCCGGCGGAAGAACCGCATATATCGATAAACTTTAAATTAAGTGTCAAATTAAGTGTCAACTCCGAAAAACGCCCGAAAACGCAAAATCGGGGTTTGACCACTCGGCACTAAAAATCTGACCGGAAATCATATCCTCTCTGACCACAAAGGCATAAAAAAACGGCTATCATGACCACATGAAGCCGTTTTTGCTTGGTGCACCCAAAGAGACTCGACCTCCCAACCTTCTGGTCCGTAGCCAGACGCTCTATCCAATTGCGCTATGAGTGCTTATTCGGCGTAATACCGATCGCGCCTAACGATCGCTTACGTCGAATATTATACTCCACACGTTTAAGTTTGTCAAGCATTGTGACGCATGTATTTTAAAATTGAATTCACATAGTGACCGTTATTGTGGCGACCGCATTGCGGAACGCTTTATCGTGTTCGGTAAACAGCATAGACGGACGGAAATCGTCCAGCAATTTTTCTATTTGCATACGTGAAAATATATCTATAAAGTTGAGCGGTTCGTCCCAGATATAAACGTGCGCTTTTTCGCACAGGCTCTTGGCGATCATCACCTTCTTTTTCTGTCCTGCGGAAAACTCGGCGACATCTCCGTCGAAATCGCGGCGTTCGAAACCCATTTTCCGCAAAACGGTTTTAAACAGGCTTTCATCGACACCGCTGTTTTTCGCAAACTCTGAAAGTCCGCCGTGCAGATGTTCCGATGTCTGCGGAACGTACGAAATAACAAGACCGGAAGCTGTCCTTATTGTACCGGTATGATCCGACTTCAATCCCATTATTGCTTTAAGCACACTGCTTTTACCGCACCCGTTTCTGCCGTCCAGCGCGATGCGCTCACCGCGCATAAGTTTTAAATCCAACGGTTCGTTTACGGGTTTACCGTCGTAAACTATCCGTACGTCCTTTAATTCTATTAAGCATTCGGATCGGTGATCGAGCGCATTCAGCTTTAGACTGTCGCATGTCTCGGCGTTTTTGAACAGTCCGCATTTATTTTCGACGGCTTTATTAAGTCTGTTTCCCGCATTTTTCGCCTGTTTCATAAGTTTAGCCGCCTTATGCCCGACATAACCGCGGTCGGGTTTCAGCCCCGAACTCGCCTTACCGAATTTAGACGCTTCCGTCTTATCCGCCCAATCCGACATTCGCCGCACAGCTTCCGAAAGTTTAGCGATTTCCTTTTTCAGCTTATCGTTATCGGCAGCTTCCTGCGCTTGCCTGCGAACAAAATTTTCGTACCAAACCGAAAAATTGCCGCTGCATATATCGGTATCGGTCTTATTGATCGACATGATATGATCGACACAGCCGTCCAAAAAAGTGCGGTCGTGCGAAACGACGATAAACCCCTTTTTACCGCGCAAATATTTTGCGACGGCAGCGCGCCCGTCAATATCCAAATGATCGGTCGGCTCGTCTATAAGCGGAAACCCGTACGGATTCAAAAACATGCAACACAGCAAAATTTTGGTTTTTTCGCCGCCCGAAAGCACCGAAAATCTGCGGTCGAGTATCGACGCATCTGTCTGCATATACGAAAGTTCGCGTACCGTTTCCCAGTCTTCCGCAGCAGGACAAAGCTCGCGCACGACTTCGTACGCCGGCATATCGGGATACCTGACTTCATACGGAAAATATTCGAATCCTACCCCGGAAGTTATCTTTCCCGTACATTCGTATTTTCCTGCCAATATTTTTAAAAGCGTGGTCTTGCCCCTACCGTTTCTGCCGACCAGACCGAGTTTCCAATCGGTATCCAGCCTGAAACTTACATTATCGAAAACAGCGTCCGATCCGCCGTCGTATTTAAACGACATATCTTTTACATCTATCAAAGCCATACGTTCCTCCCAAAACAAAAAGAGTTACGAGAAAGCCATCTCATAACTCACGTAAAACCGTTATAAAACTTTCTTGCAACGAGTGCACCGACACCGCCTGTACGGCAGCTTCGGCACATTATTCACGATTCAAGAAAGATTCTCCATTTCCATATAAGAATACCGCATTTTTTTATGTTTGTCAAGCGTTCATCTCGAATAAATACGTATAGTTTTGGCTACGTTTATATAATGGTCGGCGACACGTTCCGCGCCCGATGCAAGGGACAGATACAGCGTACCGACATCGGGAGCACAGTCGCCGTTTTCCAAACGCGATATATGATTTTCCGTCATTTTTTCCGTTATCGAATCCACACGGTCTTCTATCTCATACGCGCGCCTCAGCGAATCTCCGTCGACCAGTCTGTATGCCGACAAAGCGTTGCCGAACAGCTCGCGTATCACGGACTTAAGATCCTGTATCTCGGTGACGGCGACTTCGGAAAACCGTTCGTCGGTTTCTTTAAGTCTGTCGGCATATTCCACGATATTCTCCGCATAATCGCCCACCCGTTCGAGGTCCGTTACGGATCTGAACGCAGTCGCAAGATAGTTTCTGTCGGCGTCGCTCAGATCGGATTTTAACAGTTTGACTATAAATTTAGCTATTTCCTTATTGAGATAATTGAGCTGTTCCTCGTTACTGCGAAACTCTTCGATATCCGTGTAATCCAACGAACAAACGGTATCGCACGCTATTTCGAAATTACGCAGCGACGTTTCCGCCATACCAACAATCTCGCGCTTTACCTGCTGGACTGCGAGCGGCGGAGATTTTAAAATATGCTCTTCCAAAAATCGCAGTTTGGGCGCTGTCTTTTGCGGTACTGCGGATTTATCCCTAACGATCTTGCAAACGAGCTTAACAAGCACATTTGTAAGCGGAAGTATTATTATCACAGTGGTTATATTGAATATAGTGTGAAACATAGCAAGTTGCAGCTGCGGCGCGTGGGGGAACATCTTCCCGAATATAAAACCGTAATCTATTCCTCCGAATCCGATAAACAGCCCGAGCAGTAAAAATACGATCACACCTCCCACATTGAAAATCAGATGTATAAGCGCCGTGCGTTTGGCGTTTACGGTACTTGTAAGCCCGGCTATAAGCGCCGTAACGCATGTGCCGATATTGGAACCCATTGTAATGTAAATCCCCTGATTAAGCGTTATAAGTCCGGTAAGCACCATTGTAATAGCCATTGACGTCATTACCGACGAGCTTTGCACCACAGCGGTCATGAGCGCGCCTATCAAAACAAGCAACAGCGGATTGCGGAACAATGCGAGGAATTCCTTTACCGAGTTCAATTCCGAAAAATACTTCATCGCGCCGCTCATCATCGAAAGACCGACAAAGAGCATACCGAACCCAGCCATTATCCCGCCGACTTTTTGCACCTTGTCCTTTTTCGCAAAAGCAAGTATGAAAGCGCCGATACCGGCAAACGTCGCAAACACAACCGACGACGATATCGAGTTTCCGCCGAACATTCCGAGCGCGACCAACTGTCCCGTTACCGTCGTGCCTATGTTCGCGCCGAAAATAACTGTAGCCGCTTGTGCCAGAGTCATGATCCCGGCGTTTACGAATCCTATAACCATTACGGTAGTCGCGCTTGAACTTTGGATAGCGGCGGTAGTTACGGTACCGACGCCCACTCCTATCAGTTTGCTCTTGGAAGTTTTGCCAAACAACGCTTTGAGTTTAGCGCTGCCCAAAGCTTCGAGATTGGCACTCATCATATTACACGCTATCAAAAATATGCCCACTCCGGCAATAAGCGTCAATACGGAAGTTGCTATCTGCACGGCATCCATGTATTTTATCTCCTTATCCGTTCCTTATTATTATGTAAGCAAGATAGCCGACATATAACCCTATCATCAAAACGCCCTGCCATCTTGTAATTTTATCCGACACCAAAGATATGACCGCCACTACGGTACACGCCGCAAACATCACGATAAAGTCCGCCGCAGCGTCGCCGTTAAAAACAGCCGAACTCACAGCCGACGAAGCTCCGAGTATAAAAACGATATTAAATATATTAGAACCAATTACGTTTCCGACCGCTATATCGTTCTCGCCCTTTACCGCAGCGACAATGCTTGTCACCAACTCGGGTAGCGATGTGCCAACGGCGACGATGGTAAGCCCTACAAGCCCGTCGCTCATACCCCATGCCCGAGCAAGCCCCGACGCGCCGTTCACCGTGAATTTTCCGCCGAAAATTATTCCGGCGAGCCCGACAGCGGCTAAAACGACGCTCAGCCATATCGGAAATTTCTTTTTACGCTCGGTTTGTTTTTCGCCCGTCCGGATAACCGTACCTTCCGCGATCGCCCGTTTTGCCTGTTTTTTGGCACGCAGAAACAAAAACATCATGTATCCGGCAAACAAGACCAACAGTGCGACGGACTCGTATATATCCAATCTGTACGGCGTGACGGCAAAAGCGAATACCGCGAGCACGGCATACAAAAACATCAACACCGGCAGATCGTATTTTTTGATATCCGGACCTATCGCAACGGGTATTATCACGGCGCTGACGCCGATGATAAACAACGTATTAAAGATATTTGACCCGACAATATTTCCGAGACTCATATCGTTAAGCCCGTTAGCTGCGCCTGTGATACTTACAGACGCTTCGGGCGCACTTGTCCCCATCGATACAAGCGTAAGTCCTATCACCAACGGCGAAACACCCAGCGCCGCGGCGATGCTGCGCGATCCGCCCACAAAAAGATCGGCGCCTTTAACAAGCATCAATGTACCTATCAAACATAAAAAAATGTCTAACGCCATTAAATCTCCGAAAAAAAGAGACCATTACCAAAAAATATTGGTAAAAGTCTCGAATTTTAAGCGTTACCGGGTATATGAAATACCGTACTGACGGTTAGCGCACGTATACACGCATTCTACTCCCTTTTAATAAAGGATATTCGATTGTCATAATAAGAATAACACGGCGAACCGCGTAATGTCAAACGATTTAAAGCAATTTCTGAAGTTTGCGGTTAAGGCGCGCAAGCTGCTCGCGCTTTACTTCGATGTCTGCGGTATACGCTCTGAAAAACTGCATTTCGGACTCGTCGGGATCCTGCTTGCTTATGAGCGATTCCATAAGCGCCGCTTGTGAACGCGAACGCTTGGTTTCCAACGCCTGGATTTCCTGTTCGAGAAGATTGATCTCTTTAGCCAGTTCCTTTTTTAACGACATGGTATGTATCTCCTTTTATTTTTCTCCGACAGGCTGATCTTCCGTCGGCGTTTTACTTTCGGTAGCGGCTGCTTCGGCTTGGGGTTCGGTCTCGGGGATACGCTCCGATAGCGGCTGTTCGGCATCCGCCGTTTTTTTTGCGCCGTCGACGCGCTCTCTCATGCGCTCGGCACGTGCCTGCATCGCTTCCGCACGCGCTCTTATACGTTCGGCGCGTTCGTTGGCGGCTTTGGCTTTATCCTCGAGCGCCGCGGCTTTATCCTCGACAGACATTCCCTTTTTTGCGAGAGCGGCGGCTTTACGTTTTGCCGCTTTCTGCTGTTTTATTTCTTCGGCTTTTGCCTGTTCCTGCTTTTGTCTTGCCTCTTCCGCCTGCTTTGCTGCGCGAACGGACGCTATAGTTGCGTCTACCGTGGCTTTGGTACGGATCGCAAGCGCCATCTTATCGGTGAGTATCGAGAAAACACCGGCTTTCCAAAGAATAAGCAGCACCGCGGCAATAACCGCCACAACGCCGAGCACTATCAACAGTACCACCCACCACGCAAGACCGGGCGCGTCGAAAATACGGAAGCCGTAATTATAATCGGGCAGACCGTAGTAATTTTCTCCGCCTTTGACAGACGCCGTAAGAATATATTCGCCGGCTTCGGCATTCGCAAGCTTATTCAACCCGGTTGCCGAATCGTACACAACCGTACCGTCGGAATTGCGGATTTTCACGACAACTTCGCCGAACTTGGCTTGAGCCATGACTTTATTGTTCTGCGTGCTGTACTTGCCTTCGGTCCATGACGAAATAACGGGCGTGGAGATCCATACGTTGTCGGCTTGAGTAACGTTGAACCGCGCGGCGGTAGGCTCTAGCACGGAATAATTATCGCTTTCCGCAACAGTCGCAACTAGGAAGTAAACTCCCACATCGAGGCTGCCGAGTTTTTGCGCCGTCTCATCGGAAACTATGCCGTCGGTAACGGTAAAATCTTTAAGACCTTCGATAGGGCGTTCGCACTTCGTATCGTAAGCGACGGTAAAAATGACCTGATGATCGTCGTCGGAAAAATGCGCGCGACCGTCGATGATATTGAATTCCTTATTGTAATCGCCGTACTTCCATTGAACGATATTGGGAGTGACGTCCCAAGAATTGTCGGCGACACCTATATCGAACCTTATGGTATGCGGCTCGATCGCGTTGTAATTAGCGGACGCGTCAAGCTCGGCGGTAAGATAATATGTACCGACGGGAAGCGCATTAAGCGCTTTTTCCACCGGTGCCGAAACGGTACCGTCCTCATCCACTACAAAATTTTCCAAATCTTTTACGACGTCGCCGCCGCCTATATCACGAGTGACTTTGTACGACACAAAACAGCCGTCGTCGAGGAACTTGGGTTCGGCAGTAAAACCGTTTTCACCGTTTACGAATTTCCCGTAATTCCACGGATAAATAACACTGGGATTTAGCACCCATTCATTGTCGGCTATTGTTATATTAAACGCGTCTGGCGCGGCTACTTCTCCGGAATAATTGCCTATACCGCGAAAAACGATCGACACGCTTCCGACCGAAAGCGAATCCGCTTCCACAGTAAACTGCTCGCCCTCGGTAAGCTCCTTACCTTCGAGCGTCGCGGTGAGCGCCGGTATAGCGGTGTCCTTGCCGTTGTAAGGTATAGACAGATCTTCGCCGTCGTCGAACTGCCATGCAAACGCGTTTGCAGGATCGGAAATATCGCAAGCCGTCACGCCGAAACCGTATTCGAACAGATATTTGCCGTATACGACGCCCAGATCGTCGAATGTTTCTTCGTTATTCAGCCACCAATGTTTGTGAGGCGCGGTGTCCTCCGCACTGAATTCGGGAACTGTGACGGAGATCAAATAACTTCCGACTTCGAATCCGTTGACGGTATTTTTATAATGCTCCGGATCGCTTATCGGCTTGCTTTCGTCCGCCGTCTTTTCCCCGTCGACGGTTTTGACCTCGTAATAAGCGACGGTACCTGTGTCGCCGTATTTTACGGCAAATTCGGTCACCGGCTCTTGTACGGATTCGACGGACGCTATAGCGACCGTAACGGTATCGCCGTGTTCGGGCCGCGGCGGCAGATAGTTTCCGTCCTTTCCGAATACTTTTTCTATCGCCAGCAGCTCCGTACCGTCTGCGGCACGCACATGATTGCCGCCTACCGTATCTACCTGTCCGTCCCCGTCGGAGCTTGCGTAAACTCCGGCGCCGCCGATATTTCCGTCAAACGCCCCGACTCCGTTATAAGGCACGATCAAAGCAAAACACAACGCCGCCGCCGCAATACATATTGCAGACGCTATAATCGCGGCAATTGCACATTTACGCAATTTATTTGTCATAACGGAAAGCCTCCAACTGATCGACTGCTAATCGTACTCCGTCCGCAATTATCCCCGATAACGGATAAAACGACCGACGGCACCGGCAAACGCCGGCAATTCGGACAGGATATAAAACATTAATCAAATCAATTTTATCACACACATGCCGCGCTGTCAAGCAAAAAAAGAAAAATGCCGTCAAATTGAACTACTATAGGACAAGATCCGCACTTATCCGATTAGACCGTGTTCGATATTTCGTCGTGTGATATTTCCTGTTTTTCGGCTTTTTTTCCATTGCCGATCATATCGCCGTTACCGCACGACTTTTTGAACACCGCGAAATATGCTATGAGCATTGCAAGTCCCGTCACCGTCCAGCTTATGGGATAAACTATCATAAGCAACCAAAAAGAATAGTATGAAGCATAAACGGTGTATATCCAAACTATGCGCAATACGCAAGAACCTATAACCGTAAAAACCGCAGGCAGCATGGAATGTCCCATACCTCTCAGCGCCGCGCCGGCTATTTCGTAAAAACACGGCAGCATAGACCCCAACAGCACGCACCGCATTCGGACTATCGCATATTCTATCGAAACGGGATCCGACGTGTAAACGCGAATAAATAACCTGCCTCCCAGCGTAAACGCTACGCTCAACACCGACGAAACGCAAAGCGATAACAGCATGGATATTTTAAACACTTTGCGGCACCGCCCGTATTCGCCTGCGGCGTGATTCTGTCCGAAAAATGTCACGGCGGTCTGAGCGAAACCGTTTACAAAATAATAGACGTAATATTCGAAATTGACCGCGTCGCCGTTACCTGCAACGGCTTGCGCCCCGAACGAATTGACCGAAGACTGGATCAATACGTTTGCAACAGAAAAAACAACGCCCTGCAACCCTGCCGGAAGTCCTATCACGGCGATACGTTTTATGTAAGCGGCGCGGATACGCGACAGCTTTTTGCGTATGCGAAACATCCCGTCGCGCATTATCACCGCCAAAACCAGCGCCGCGCTGACAACGTTGGCTATGACGGTCGCTGCGGCGACTCCGGCAACGCCCATATCCGCAGCCGCGACGAAAAGAAAATTAAGCCCGACATTAAGAATGCCTGCGGTAATAAGGATATACAGCGCCTTTTTGGTATCGCCCACTCCGCGCAGGATAGCCGCGCCGAAATTGTATACCATCAAAAACGGCATACAGACAAAATATATCCGCAGATATTCGGTAGCGAGCGGAAGCGCGTCCGAGGGCGTGTTCATAAGTTTCAACAACGGTTCCGACACACCTATACCCAGACCAAGCAGCACAACGCCGCTGCCCGCCGCTATCACGAGCGACGTCAATACCACGCTGTGAATGTCGTCGGTACGGCTCTTGCCTATAAGCTCGGCTATCAAAACCGTTACGCCCACCGACAAGCCGGAAAAAAGATTTATAAGCAGATTTACGAGCGCGCCGTTGCTGTTGACCGCGCTCTGCGCAACGCTGCCCTCATACCAGAACACGACCGCCATATCGGCGGAATTAAAAAGTTGCTGCAGTATGCCGGTCAGCGCGAGCGGCAAAGCAAACAATAAAATATTTTTCATCATCGGACCGTGGAGCATATCCATCTGCCGAGACTTTTTTGATTTGACAGGCGCGTCCGCCGCGGTATCCGTTTGATTTTCGACCATGTCAGACATAGATATATTACGACCGAAAAAATCATACCACATTATCCGTTCAAAAGCAAATCAAACGCGCGCGGTACGGCAATATTTATCGACATAATTTCCGAAATTTCGATTGACATTGTATCTTCGATATGATATAAATATTTAAACTCAAATCAATACATAAGGAGTACAAATATGAAAAGATGTGCGGTTTGCGGCGAGATCGTGGAAGACGGAGTTGACGTCTGCCCCGTATGCGGCGCAAAAAAATTCGAACCCGTTACGGGCGAAGCCAAATTTGCTTGCGAACATGCCGTAGGCGACGGCGTAGTGGAAGACAAGGAAGTAATGGAGGGCTTGCGCGCCAACTTCAACGGAGAATGTACCGAAGTAGGCATGTATCTCGCAATGGCTCGTGTCGCCGAACGCGAAGGTTATCCCGAGATCGCGGAAGCGTACAAACGTTATGCGTATGAGGAAGCGGAACACGCCGCCAAGTTCGCAGAACTTTTGGGCGAAGTCGTTACCTCTTCTACCAAAAAGAATCTCGAGCTTCGCGCCGCAGCGGAAGCCGGCGCATGCGAAGGCAAGCTTATGATAGCAAAGCGCGCAAAACAGCTCGGTTACGACGCCATCCACGACACAGTCCACGAAATGGCAAAGGACGAGGCTCGCCACGGCGCAGGCTTTGCCGGACTTCTCAAAAGATATTTCGGCAAATAATCAAACAGTACAAAAAACAGAAAACGGCGGATACGCAAATATCCGTCGTTTTTTTTGTTTAGATAACCTATAAATACAGTTTTCAATCCGTTATATTTCCGTCGCGGAACAGCGGGCTGTCGAAAAATTCCGGCAAGTCCGGCCCGAATCCCTGCGCGATATCGTATATCATTTTTAAGCTGTGCGTCTTCTGCCGCATATGCCTTATATCGCCTATCGAACCTTGCGTTACGCCGCTCGACATCGACAACTTATATTGTGTCATTTTCTTTTCTTCAAGCAACTCGTCAACTCTCATGGCGAGCGCTTCGGCAAGTGTCATAAAGCGTTCTCCTATTTTATCTGCCGTTTAAGCGGCTAAAACTCTATATCGGTAACGTCGTCGGGGATATAGATATCAAGCTCTTCTTCGACCGACGCGTCGCAGACTTTTTCGGCAGGCAGGATAAGATATTTCGCCACGCCCTCGGCGAGCACGTTGTTGTCCATATCCATTATGTAACACTTGGCGCTGTAAGCGCGCGACAGCCGCTCGGTAAACACACCCCTGCCCTTTAACGGCGTTCCGTACGGCACGGGCTTGCGGTACTTTACATTTATATCCATAGTCACCGCTATCTTATCGGGGCTGTCCACCCACAACACTCTGCCCGCAAGCTCGTCGATCATGGTAGCCAGCATACCGCCGTGCACTCTGCCGGGATAGCTTTGATGTTCTTCGCGGAAAGTAAACAGACCGCCGACGGACCCGTCTTCCAAATTATAAAACTGTGCGCGGACTCCTGCGTTGTTGTCCATGCCGCAAATCAAACACATATGCGAATTATTCTGCTTTGAAACTACTCTCATTGTACGCTCCGAAAAGGATTTGCAGATATTATACCCCTGTGCTCGGCGATTGTCAACGGTTAAGCGACACAAACTCAGTCGCAGCTTACACGACCGCACAATAAAATCTTACATAAAAAACCCGGCACGCACGCGATCCGCACCGGATCTCGGCGTCTTTTTAATCTGTTTTTAATCTTTCTGACATCGTTTTTTAAGAATGGTGTAGTATAATGGCATTGTAACAAACATTGGAGGCGGTTATGAGAAAGAAACTCGACTGGACATTATCGGTAATAGTGCTTGTGGCGTACGCTACGCTGTGGGTCGTATATTGGATAATGGCGTACAATCCCGTGCCCGACTGGGTACTGAAAGCCATAGAGATCACGCGCACGGTAGCGCTGTGCCTTATGTATTGCGTCGTGCTGTACAACGCGCTCTGCTGGACGGACAGCTGGGTACTGCGCATAATATTCATCGCGCTGGCTTTGTTCCTTATGTCGAGCGCGATCGCGGGATATGTTCCGGCAGTCGAAAAGTTTTTTACGTCCAACGGCATTCCGTTGATGCGTTGACGGCGGCCCGATCGACGCTCCGAAAAAGCCGATTTTCCGGCGCGAATAAAACAAAAAACTTATCAAAAAGGGCGTAAACGCTGCGTTTACCGCCCTTTTTTGCCGCATAAAAATTGACAAACGGTCTTTTCGGTGGTACAATATATACATAATCAAGGCGGTCCGCGCCGTAAAAAGGAAAGAATATATGTCACAGGAACTTTGTACCGGAATGGAAAAAGCGCCGCAGCGCGCGCTGTTAAAAGCGTTGGGGCTTTGCGACGAAGAACTCGACCGACCGCTTATAGCCGTGATCTCGGCAAGATCGGAGATCGTACCCGGTAACAAACATCTCGACACGATTACGGACGCAGTAAAATCGGGTATATACGCAGGCGGCTGCACTCCGGTAGCGGTTGCGGCAAGCGGCATATACGACGGACTTGCAATGGGTCAAGGCGGTATGCGTTACGCGTTGCCGTCACGCGAGCTTGTAGCAGACAGCGTGGAATCGCTGCTTGCATCCTACCCTTTCGACGGAGCCGTACTTATCGCAAACGACGACTCTACCGTAGCCGGAATGCTCATGGGCGCGGTGCGCGCCAATATCCCGTCGATACTCGTATCTGGCGGACCGATGAAGAGCGGCATACACAACGGTAAAAAAGTCGGGTTATCTTCCGTATTCGAAGCGGTGAGCGCCGTTAAAAACGGCTCGGTAACGCTTACCGAACTTACCGCGCTCGAAAACACGGCATGTCCGGGCTGCGGAAGTTCCAACGGCATGTACACGGCAAACTCGCTCAACTGCGACGCAGAGGCTTTGGGCATGGCGCTGTCCGGCAACGGCTGCGCGCTTGCGGAAAGCAGTCAGCGCATACGTCTGGCAAAGCTTACCGGAAAAGCGATCTGCGACTTGGTAAGCGAATCGGTAACGCCGCGTATGATAATGACGAAGCGCGCTTTCTTAAACGCGCTTACGGTGGACACGGCGCTCGGCTCGTCCACCAATGCGGTGTTGCACCTTTTGGCGATAGCGTCCGAATGCAACGTAGCGCTCGATCTCGATACCGTACAGACTATCTCCGATAAAACTCCCACGCTCTGCCGACTCACACCCATATCCGATCACGACATGGAAGATCTCGCCGCGGCAGGCGGTGTTGCGGCTGTAATGCACGAGCTTGCTAAAAAGAATCTTATTGACGGCTCGGCGCATACCGTATCGGGCAGAGCGCTCGCCGAAGACTACGAACATGCGCACGTTACCGATACGCAGGTAATACACAAGTCGGACGATCCGGTATCCCCCGTCGGCGGCATTGCCGTGCTTAAAGGCAATCTCGCGGAACAGGGAGCCGTAATAAAACGTTCGACGGCAGACAGCGCCATGCTGAACTTCAGCGGCAAGGCGCGGTGCTTCGACAGCGAAGAGGACGCCGTTACCGCGATATACGACGGCAGGATAAAAAAAGGCGACGTGGTCGTCATCCGATACGAAGGTCCGATAGGCGGACCGGGAATGCGTGAAATGCTTTCGCCTATGTCAGCTCTTATAGGTACGGGTCTGGACAAAAGCGTCGCGCTCGTCACCGACGGACGCCTGTCCGGCGCAACGCTCGGCACCGCCGTAGGTCACGTGTGCCCCGAAGCCGCAGCCGACGGCAGCAAGCTGGCTCTCGTCAAAGACAACGATATTATCAAAATAGACGTAAACGGCGGAAAGATCTCGCTCGAAGTTCCGGCAAAGGAATTGCAGGCGCGCCAAAAGAAACTGCGTCCCAAAGACTATAATGTGTCCGGCTGGCTTTTGCGCTACCGCAATCTTGCGACGTCCGCAGATAAAGGCGCAGTACTCAAAAAGAAATTTTAAAAATACCGGGTAAAAACACACCCGAGATCAAGGAGAAAAAATCATGTTCGAAAAGATCCAAAAAGAACTCGCGGAATACTTCGAGATGGACCCGTCGACGATCACACGCAACACTACGTTCGACGGCGATCTCAAAGCCGACTCGCTCGCGCTGATGGAACTTATGTTCAGTCTGGAATCGGAAACGGGCAAAACGCTCGACGACGACGTTATGGACACCGTCAAGACGGTCGGCGACCTTTGTGACCTGTTGGAAAAAGCATAAGCTCGATCAAGCATACATATACGGCGTCGGCTGTTAATCGGCTGTAAACGCCGCCCTATGCCGACTTAAGAACGGTAGACCGCACATTACGCGAAATACCTTCCGCCCATATCTGCCGAATGCAGATATGGGCGGATCTTTTATTTTGCCGAAGATACCGGGCGACTGACCCCGAGGATAACGCAAGACAGCGGTCGGTTTCGGACGGTCTCGGCGTTAAAGCCGCTTGCCAAAAATACCGCTTCACTTTGCGTCTTTGCCTTTACCTTGTATAAAACAGACGTGCAAAACACGTCGTACCCAATGCGGTACGGCAAACGACGTTTTGCGCGTATAGATCGCGCATAGAGCATGATCGGTGCCGGCTTACCTGCATAAATCAAGCTGTGCCTGCCAGATAAAGGATGAGTCACTTATTATCACCGCTAAAACGCATTACAAGCTGTTTGGCTACGGACACATCGGGATCGATCTCCTGTCTTATTTGTTCCCAATACTCCCCTATAAAGTTACGGGCGTCCGCATACTCGATATTATGTATAAAGTCGGTCATCCACCCGTCTATCTTATTAAAGTCGGTATTTGTCCTTTCCATTTCCTGCAAAAAACTATCCGCGTCTTTCCGAACGTTAGCCAACAGCCATAGGAACAGGCATCGATACCCCAGCGCAAGCGAAATGAACATCAATCTTACAACGTCGTCCGACTGTTCGTATTTGCACAGCTGTTCGATACTGTCCACTTCTTTTTGACTGCACAAAAACAAAAACTGCTCCGATTCTGTTTTTAATCTCGAGTCTCGTTTTTCATCGTTGTTTTCCATTAGTTCTCCTCCTTACGGATAACCTCTTATTAATTATAACATATATAAAATACGTTTTCACTTCGTAATACGGAATTTTTTTTACGGTATACAGTGCATTTTAAAGCAAATTTGCTTTATCAGTCGGCAATAAATTACTCCGTAAAACTCATATTATTTCACGCAAAAAACGCCTTTCGGCGTTTTGAGATACGCCCCAAAAGTTTGTCAAAAATTTTGGGTACATTTAAAATTCGCGGATTTTATTTTTTACTGTTCGAATCTTTCGATATTGCTTATTATTGTTTTTTTGTTTTGGTTGAAAGTTCTTCTATGTAATCGATGTATGCTTGCTCCACATCGGAAAGAGTTCGAGCTTGGTATTTTTTATATTCGACTTTTGCTTTATCTATCGCTTGTTCGTGACTGACCGAACCCGCGCCTTGCAACAATTTTTCTCCACCCATAGTAAGTATCCTATCGAGGTGTGCCGACCAATCCGCCATTGTCATAGGCTGTTCGCGTTCGGCTTGGCGTTCGGCAAAATCCAAATAGCCGGAAACGATTTGTCCCAAAGCGCGAAGTTCTTTTTCGTTTAAATAATTTTTTGCGACCGCAACGTCTTGTAGATGCGGTTTGTCGCCTTTGAAAGTGATAAGTCCCATAAATTCTTTTTCGGCGTCTGCGCGGGAATAGATAACTTCCGCTGCCGTTTGTCCGTGTACGGCATAATGTATTTTGTTCTGGACTTTCTTAAAAAACTCTACCGAAATCTCTGCGTGGGGATCGTAGTCTATGCTCGTGGCGTAAATATCCAAAACTTGACGGTAAAACACTTTTTCGGAAGCGCGAATATCGCGGATTCGCTCCAAAAGCTCTTTAAAATATCCGCCGCCGCCGAGATTTTTAAGCCGCTCGTCGTCCATTGTAAAACCTTTGCGTATGTACTCGTTGAGCCGCTTGGTTGCCCATTGTCTGAACTGCGTGCCGCGCAAAGACTTTACGCGGTAGCCTACGGAAATTATCACGTCCAGATCATAATAATCCAATTCGCGTTCGACTTGGCGTGCGCCCTCCTTTTGAACTGTTGCAAATTTTGCAACAGTTGCCGCGTGATCCAACTCGCCCTCGTCGAATATGTTTTTTATATGACGTGAGATCGTAGACTTATCCCTATCGAAAAGGGCGGACATTTGATCGAGCGTAAGCCATACGGTTTCGTCTTGGAAGCGCACGTCAACTTCAACTTTATCGTCTTCGGTTTTGAAAATTATAAAATGCCGAGCTGTGATCGGTAAGTTGTTATTCATATTCACTCCGTAATGGTTTTGGTCTTTATATACTTACAATGTACGTAAGAAAGTTTGTATGACTTTCGGTACACTGCACTTGACTGCCACGGATATTACTTATACATCAAAAACATATACACGCCGTTGGGATAACGGAAATACGGCTTATTGCTTCCCGAAAACACAAACCCGGGATCTTTCAGTTTTCCGTAAGCTTCGCGGATCTCGTTTTCGTACATATCGGCTTGATTGACCTGCGTTTTACCCTCGAAATCCAATTTGACTTCTATTTTCCCCACTCTGCCTTTCTGTTCGCCTATCGCGGAAAACAGCTCGTTCAGCTTGCGCTTATCGGTTATCACAGCCGAATATATTTTTCCGCCTACGGTAATATACTGCGGATCGGCGGTATAAAAATCGAACTCGGCGTCAGCCGTATACGGCTGCGGAACAAAGTCGTGCGCGTTAGGGCGAAATTCGGAAATAGCGCTGTCGCTCACCAAAAAATAACCGTGGGAGATCTGTTTGTACATTTTTTCGGACGCCGTATAATACGCGGCGTCGGACGTAACGTCTACGTTGTACCACTTTCCGCCGATTTTTCCTTTGTTCCAGGCGTGCGGCGACGACGCGTACGAACCGGTGACGCGTATGCTATCCACATCTGCCATGGCGCACAAAAACACGAATGCGCGCGCAAGCCCGTCGCATACGGCTTTGCCGTCTGCAAAAACGCCGTCTATATAAAACGCCGGTTCGTCGCCCAGTTCGGTATTGCCCGAAACATACGCTTTATACAGCTCGAAATCGTAATCTATACGGGAAACCAACCAGTCGTGTATAACATGTACGATTTTATAGTCGCCGCCGTCTTGGACGTACCACTCCTTTTCTACGTGATCGGACAGCACATTACGCGCGGCGGTATAAATACGCTCCGTCGGGTCGTCTGCCGAAAATACGGGGCGTTTGTTATCGTACACCACCGTGTCGTACAAAAGCCGTACGCGGTCGCGGTACTGCTCTGCGGTAAGCTCGCCGTTTATAACAGGCAACTCATAGCCTGCCCATCTGTCTACGGGCGGTTCGCCGCTGTTTTCGGCATACGTCAAATGCGGTAGGATGTCGGGCGACTTTACCGTGCCGCCGCCGCAACCCGAAAGCGCAAACGTCGCCGCTATTACCGCCGCCGCTGCGGCTATCGTCTTTCTTATGCTAAACTGCATAATTGTAGCCGTCTATGTTAACGGCATACGATTCGCCGCCCGTTCGCAATAACGTTATGCGCAGTATATTACCCAAACCGCGCGGCTTGTAGCACAGTATCGCGCCGATCGCGCGACATATATCGTCGCCTATCTCTATCGCGCCTATTTTGGTTATTATGTCGCCTTCCTCTACGTTTTTCGAAGGCGACGCCTGATCGAGCGATACGACGGTCAGCTTGCCCAGTCTGTATTCGCAGTTGAATCCGAACGGCAGACCAAGCCAGCCTACGGCGGACGTGTTGGACGGCTTGGCTGTAACACGGGCAAGCGCCGTCGCGCCGCCGCTGTTCTCGGCAAGTATTCGCTTGTAAATGGGATAAAGTACGGATACTGGCACCGCAAACCCGGTATCTTCCACATCGGTGGTCGCGCCGCCGTCTTTATCCACACCTACGGAATTGGACATGCGGTATGTGCCCAGTCCCACGAGATTGCCTTGCATGTCGAACACGCCGCCGCCGCTCATCCCGGCGTTTATCACCGCGGTAGTGCGCACTACCGGCACATGCTTCTTTCCGTCTGCGCCGAACAGTTCGTCGCACTCCAGCAACTCGCTTTTCTTGGATATTATACCGTCGTAAGCGGCTATGCCCATGCCCATAGCGTTGCCTATCGACACGACGTAGTCCCCTTCCGAATATTCGAGATCGGGCGAAAAATATTTGCTGCCGTCCAGATCGTAAACCGTATAAACAGTATCGTGCACTACATTGAGCACCGCTACGTCGTAATGACCGTCGTACCCAACGACATCGGCTTGAAAATATCCGTCTTCTCCGTAAAACCGCACCGCAGGCAGGATACCGCCGTTTACGTACTGCGCTATGGCGTGCGCGTTTGTCAGTACCGTTATATTTTCGCCTTCGCGCTTCATTACGATACCGCTGGCGGTAAGTCCGCCGCACCTGACTTCCGCAATGCTGCTTTTACGCGCAGTTACGACAGCAGTTATATTCTGCTGTACGTCGTTACCGGTATTTATGACGGGCGGCTTTTCGCCCTTGCGCATAAAATGCCCGGTCAGGACCGACGAGCATATACCTACGGCAATGCACATTACCACCATTACGGCAAGCACGATCCAAACGGTCTTATTTTCGTAACGCCCGACGGGCTTGCCTTTGACGGACGCATAACCGCCGCGCATACTCTCGTCGGGGCTTTGTTCGGAATAGTATTCCTTGTACTCCGCCGTTCCGGCAGGCAGGTTTCCGCCGTCTACCGCAGTAACGGACTGTGTGCCGCCGTCGTTTGCCGGCAAACTCTCTATGGGCGTCTCCGCAACGCCGTCGACGGGTACGGGCACGTTGTCGGAAAGCTCTGTATTTTTTTTGTTATCATCCATGATATTAAAGACGGCTGCGGTTTATTTGCGGTGTTTAAAAATCGCGCAAGGCATCCGCCGAATTGTATTATAACATTAAACGCATAAAAAATCAAAGATTTTTCATTTTGCGCCGTCGCGCAAATTTTGCTTACGCAAAAACGTTTTTATTGCGAATACGGCGTAGATTTGCCTTTGCAAGCAAGCAAATCTACTTGTATTATAACATTGAATTACGCAAAAAACAAGTTGTTTGCTCTCTTTAACGTATCCGCCGACGACCGCGACATTACAGGCAAAGCGATCGACAGCGCTTTTCGTGTCGAAAGCCGCATAATACCCGACTGTTTCGCCAAATGTCGATAAGTTATAATACTCGGCGTATTCGACACGTTGTATCTTATATTCCCTTCTTTCGGCAGGCACTGTCGAATTTGTATAATACTCGGACTTTTCGACTTTACCGAATATCATGCGATTTTTTCGCCCGTATTTTTTCGCACGGAAAAGCGCCGTACTTAATACGGCGCCGTATCGATCATTATTTAAAAGTAAGATCTTACATTATGCTCGGAATATCTTATCCGCATGTTTATAATAGGATGCAGGCTCGTATCTTCCGGTCATCTGCCAATGGATAGGCTGCATCCCGCACGAAGTAAGCCAGCTGTTTACTTTGGAAAACGGTTTGGATCCGAAAAATCCGCGGTATGCGCTTAACGGACTGGGGTGCGCGGAAGTTACCGTAAAGTTCCTTTTGTTTATAAGCGACATCTTTTCTCGCGCACTCATGCCCCACAGGATATACGCCACGGGATCCTTTCTGTAATTGAGCGAATCGATCACGGCGTCCGTAAGATCGTGCCAGCCCAGCGACTGATGCGACTGCGCTTCGCCGGCGCGGACGGTGAGCGACGCGTTAAGCAGTAGCACGCCCTGATTCGCCCAGCCTATGAGCGTCGTATCGTCGTTGGGTTCCACGCCCAAATCCGACTTTAGTTCAGTAAATATATTCACCAGCGAGGGCGGCGGTTCTATCCCTTTGTTTACCGCAAAAGCCAGACCGTTGGCTTGACCGACGCCGTGGTACGGATCCTGACCGAGTATTACTACTCGTACCTTGTCGTAATCTACAAGCTGCATAGCCGCATATATCTTATCGCGCGGCGGATAAACGGTGTACCGCGAATATTCGCGGTCTACGGCTTCCGTCAATTTCTTAAAATACGGCTTTTCGTATTCGGCGGCAAGCACCGCGTCCCATTTTTCGGTGATGATCATATGTTTTTCCTTTAATGTATTTATGCAAGTACCGCGCGAACGGCGTCATTCATTACGGTGGGTATAGCCGGACCGGATACCATATAAAAAACTATCTTACCTTGCCGACGACAGTCAACGATCTTCGCGGCACGCAGTATCCGCAGTTGGTGCGACACAGTAGTCTGGTTTATCTCCGTCAGGACCGACAGATCGGTCACACACATGGGCGATACCGTAAGCGCCGACAGGATCTTAAGCCGCGTAATGTCCGACAGCGCGTCGAAAAACCCCGACAATGCAAATAGACTTGCACTGTTGGGTAAACTTCTTTCGACTTTCGCCGCGGTCATACTGTCCAACAACAGGGTGTTCATGTGTGCAATATAACATATAAATCACGGTTTGTCAATGCCGATAATTGTCATATCCGACATAACATACTCGAATTTCGGCGATTTCTTATTTGACGTTTTTGTAACGGATCCGACAAATTTCGCATATACATTTCTATGCGCTTAAGCGTACGTAAACAGTCTGTGCGCTGTAGATTTTTCCGCATAAAACGCGGTCGTCGGGAGGTCGGTCAATGCAAGACGATATTTTCAATCTGCTTATGATGATACTGATGCTCGAAAACGGCGGCGGCACCGAGAGCATAAACCAACTTGTGATCATGTTCCTGCTGATGAACTCGCGCAACGGCGGCAGTCTGTCGTCGTCGGACGGCATGTCCGGTCACCGCTGTCACGGCGACTGCGGCAGAGACGACGGCTTTACTTTCTGATCTTGCGCCGTACGAATATACGTCGGTAATATCACATATAAAGCTTTTCGTACGGAAAGATACGTCCGCTAAAAAACAGAGTATAAAAAACGGCATTCGGGTGATCCGACTATGCCGTTTATTGCGGTTTATAATTATTGCGTAAGGCAGCCTATTCCGCGTGCTTTGCTTTTCTATCGCTATAAAAACATGCCGTCCGATCGATCGCCGCTACATTTTACGCGGCGCGTCCAAAAGCAACAGCTCCAAGCCGTATGCAAGCGTATCGGCGACCCTGCAAGTAAGCGCAAGCCTGGCTTTTTCGGTCTCACCGCCGCACATTATCCTGTCGGCATTGTAAAATCTGTTGAAAGCCTGACAGATCTTTACGAGCCTCCGCGATACGAACGACGGCTCGTACTTAAGCGCCGCGTTTAAAACTACGTCGTCGAAATCGGCGAGCAGCTTTACAACGTCGTACGCTTCGTCGTCGGTAAGCTGCGAACAATCTATTTTGCCGCCCATATAGCCGGCTTTATCCAACACCGAGCGGCAACGCGCGTGCGTGTATTGCACGTACGGTCCGGTCTCGCCGTCGAAATTCAACGCGTCGGCGAGCGAAAAATTCTTGTCTTTGAGTCTGCCGTCGAACAACGCGTCGAATACGACCGCGCCAACGCCGACGCTTTCCGCCACTTCGTTTCTGTCCTCCAGTCCTGGATTGCGTTCCGCGATGATAGCCGCGGCTTTTTCCGCCGCCGCGTCCAGAACATCGCTCAAATACAACACGTTGCCGCGACGCGTAGACAGCGACATGCCTTCCACCGACACCATGCCGTAGCTTACGTGCACCATGCCGTTCGCCCACGGTTCTTCCAAAAGTTCGAGCACTTTGAACAGCTGTTTAAAATGCAACGCCTGATGGCTCGCTACCACGTACAGACATTTATCGAAAGCATAGTTCTCGTGTCTGTAATACGCCGCCGCAAGATCGCGCGCGATATACAGCGATGCGCCGTCGCTGCGCCTTATAATAGCCGGCGGCATATCGTCGCCCAGCATTACGACTTCTGCGCCGTCGCTTATTTCGAGCAGATTTTTTTCTTTCAGTTTCTTTTCGACGCCGGGCACCTTATCGACGTAAAAGCTTTCGCCGAGATAGCTGTCGAATTCTATGTTCAAGCGTTTGTAAACCTTTTTTGCCTGCTCCAATGTGGTCGCTTTAAACTTTTCGAACAACCCGACGGCATAAGCATCGCCTTCTTCTATCTTTTTCGACCATTCGCGCGCCTCGGCGGCGACCTCTTCGTCACGTTCCGACTCGTTGTGGTAACGGACGTAAAGCTCCAGCAGTTCATCCAGTCCGCGCTCGTTCAAACGCTTTTCGTCGCCCCAGCGTCTGTACGCCGCGATCAATCCGCCGAATTGCGTACCCCAATCCCCGAGATGGTTTATACCGATGACTTCGGCGCCCAGCGCTTTGTACATCTTATAGAGCGAGCCGCCTATGACCGTTGTCATAAGATGTCCGATATGAAACGGTTTTGCGATATTCACGGAGGAATAGTCCAAACATACCGAAGTGCCTTCCAACGGTTTGCGCTTGCCTATTTGAGTATCGAAAACACGCTGAGTAAAAGTATTGCGGTCCACCGTAAAATTAAGATAACCGTTGAGCGCCTCGACCTTCATTCCGTCTACGGCTATAACCACCGCGGCTTCCGCCGCTATCGCCGCAGGGCTTTTCCGCATTATTTTAGCAAACTTAAAACACGGGATACAGTAATCGCAAAACGCATCCGCCGCCGTAACGTCCGCCGGATCCAACTCAGAAAGAACTTTTTTCGCCGCATCGTATATTGTTTTCTTATAATCGCACATATGCACACCTGCTCATATTAAAAACCGTAGTATTCTCGGACGGTTTTACCCTGTTTTAGGCGTATCCGCCGCATAAAAAACGCCGGTTCGTCATGCCGAAACGGCATAGGAGATTTACGGCGTATACCGCATATCCGTCATTTACGCCGAACGCGCATTACGCTCCAATCAAACGTTGAACTTAAATTCGACCACGTCGCCGTCGCGCATAACGTAATCCTTTCCTTCGCTGCGCATTTTGCCTGCCGCTTTTGCCGCAACGGCGGAACCGCAGGCTATAAGGTCGTCATACGAAACGATTTCGGCGCGGATAAAGCCGCGTTCGAAATCTGAATGTATTTTGCCAGCCGCTTTGGGCGCCGTGGTACCCTTTTCTATAGTCCAGGCGCGCACTTCCTTTTCCCCTGCCGTAAGATAGCTCATCAATCCCAGCAGATCGTAACCGGACGTTATAACGCGTTCCAGACCCGATTTGGTAAGACCCAAAGCGTCGAGATACTCGGCACGTTCTTCTTTGGGCAACATGGAGATCTCGTTTTCCACTTTTGCACAGATATCTATGACCGCGGCGCCGTCCGCTTCGGCGTATTTCTTTATACGCTCGACATATTCGTTATCGGATATACCTATATCGTTCTCTGAAATATTGGCGCAGTATATTATGGGTTTTGCGGAAAGCAAAAACTGTCCGTCGACGGTCGCAAGAGTATCGGGATCGAGTTTCAAACTGCGCAGCGACTTGCCGGAATCTATGCAGTCGGCCATGATTTTAAGCAGTTTAAGAGCCTCGACTGCTTTGGGATCGCCGCTTTTTACCGTTTTTTCAAACCGAGCGCGCCGTTTTTCTATGCTTTCGAGATCGGCGAGCATAAGCTCGGTATTTATTATTTCGGCATCGCGCACCGGGTCGACCGTGTCCGAAACGTTGATAATATTGGGATCGTCGAAACAGCGTACCACCTCGATAATTGCGTCCACTTCTCGGATATGCGACAGAAATTTATTGCCCAGCCCTTCACCGTGCGACGCGCCTTTTACAAGCCCGGCAATATCTACAAATTCGATGACCGCAGGCACGACCTTACGCGACGAATACATTTTTTCCAACACGGCAAGCCGCCCGTCCGGGACCGCGACCACTCCGACATTGGGTTCTATGGTACAGAACGGATAGTTAGCGCACTCCGCCCCTGCCTCTGTTATCGCGTTGAACAGCGTGCTCTTGCCGACGTTGGGCAGACCCACAACTCCGATTTTCATAAATACTCCGTAAATTTAATGATTATATTCTACTACATAATCAAACCGCTGTCAAGCAAGAATACGCCGGGCAAGTCCGTTACGGTTTTGTCGGTATAATATAAGCGAGTTTGATACGGAAATTCTCCGATACGAACCGCTATATCTTCGGCAAAGTCACCGTACAGTCGCTATATCCGTCATAAACATTACGTAAAGTCGTTTTACAAAAAACAAACCGCTCGACGCGTTTCCGTTCGGCGGTTTGTATGCACACTTTTAAAGACATGAACCGTAAGCATACGGCATGTCCAATAACTCACTGCAGATGATTTATCAGAACATGGCTTTGTAGCCCATGCCCCGTACAGTCACTATTTTATCGCGGTAGTTTTCGCCCAACGATTTACGCAACATTTTAATGTGCGTATCGACCGTGCGGTCGTCGCCGTAATAGTCGTAACCCCAGATCTTATCCAAAAGTTCCTGACGCGAAAACGCTCTGCCGTTGTAACGCGCCAACAGAAACAGCAATTCGCATTCTTTCGGGGTCATAGGTACGCGCTTGCCCGTATTAAACACGGCACAACCGGCAAAATCTATAACAAGATCGCCCGATATCATTTTATCTTCGCTCATCGTGCCTCTGCGCATTATTGCGGCGGCGCGCGCCATCAGTTCTTTGGGACTGAACGGCTTGGTAACGTAGTCGTCCGCACCCATCTCGAAGCCGTGGAGCTTGTCGTATTCTTCCACACGCGCAGACAGAATGATTATAGGCGTTGATTTTGTCTTGCGTATTTCCTTTGTCGCGGAAAAACCGTCGAGCTTGGGCATCATAGCATCCATGATTATCATGTCATAATCGGTTTCGCGCGCTTTTCTGACAGCATCCATGCCGTCGGTTGCAAATTCGGCTTCGTGTCCGTCGAATTCGCAATATTCTTTTATTACCTGACGAATTCCCTGTTCGTCGTCAGCGATTAGAAATTTGGCCATGATGATATCCTCTTTTGGAATGATTGTACTATTTTGTATTATATAGAGTTATTATGTTAAAAAAGGGCGTTAAATAGGGCAGATTTATGAAATCGTGTGAACCTATCTACACAAATGACGTGTCAATTGATCCTTATGGCGCTTAATATCCTGGTCAAGATAGTAACTATAAAGTAGCTTGCAAGCACCACCGTCGCAACAAAGCATGTTTGTGTGAAATCGAGCGCCGCAAGCCCGATCGACGGCATAATGTACATAAACACGGATGTCACCGAAACAACGCCCAGCATAAGCACGACACGGAATGTGTTGAACGGCTCGCACTGACGGAACAGTACCATCATGCCGACGCATGTTATGGTTATGACCATCATCGATATGAGCTCGGGCGGATAGTTGCTCCCCGCCGAAACAGGAAGATGCATAAAGTGATCGTACAGATACATCGACATCACGCCGAGAACGAGCGCCACACCGCCCGGCACGGCACGCGACGTAACGTTAGACAGGAACTTGCCGCGTATGATATTTTTATTGCTCTGCAAAGCCAGGAAAAACGACGGAACGCCTATAATACATACTTCGAGCGGAATAAGGTTGTTGGTCGCAAGAGGATACGGCTGCTGCATAGCCAAAAAAATTATGGACAGCGCGATCGACATAAACGTCTTCATAAGGAACATCGCGCTCGACGCCTGTATATTGTTTACGACGCGCCGACCTTCCATAACGACATCCGGCATGGACGTAAAGTCGTTGTTTAGCAGAACTAGGTGGCTCACGTTGCGCGCGGCTTCCGCACCCGACGCCATAGCTACCGAACAATCCGATTCGCGCATGGCAAGTATATCGTTTACGCCGTCGCCGGTCATAGCGACAGTGTGGTTTTTGGATTTTATAGAACGCACCAGCAATCGTTTTTGATCGGGCGTCACTCTGCCGAACACCGTATACTTATTGGCTGCTTCGATAACGTCCTGATCGGAAAATCCCTCGAGCGACACGTACAGTTCGGCATTTTCCACACCCACACGCCGCGCCACTTCCGAAACCGTTATCGGATTGTCGCCGGAAATGACCTTTACGGCGACATTGTTTTCCTTGAACCATTTTATAGTTTCTATCGCGTCTTCGCGGATATGGTCTTCGATAACGATAAGACATACCGGACGGCGGACCGCCGGCAGTTTTTCGCCTACTATTTCGGCAGGGCTGTGCGCCAAAACAATAACGCGGAAGCCGTTGGCGGCGTTGTCGTTGATTATACGCTCGATACGGACGCCCATGTCCTTCAACACAAACTCCGGCGCGCCCAGCATAAAAGTACCTTCGCCTTCGAACGAGACCGCAGAAAGCTTGCGCTGCGACGAAAACGGCAATACCGCTTTGGGATTGAGCGCCTTGCTGTATCCGAACTTATTTGCGAGAGCGAGCGCCGTTTGATTGTTGTCGCCGGTAGCGGTAAGTATAGACCCCACTATGTCGGACAGCGAATGCTCGCTTTCAAACCCTTTTATCTCGATAACGTTATTGACTTCCATCGAGCCGTCGGTTATCGTGCCCGTTTTGTCCAAACACAAAACATCTACGCGCGCCAGCATTTCGATACAGTACAAGTCCTGCACCAGCGTCTGTTTGCGCGCCAATCTCAACACCGATGCGGCAAGCGCCAGCGACGTTAGCAAAAACATTCCCGAAGGGATCATGCCTATGACCGAACCGGCGGCGGAGGTTATTATTTTATTCCAGTCCGAATAAGTCGCCGTCACGCCGTGCGGCACTATATTGCGGTAGTTGGTCCACACCATAAGCGCGCCTATCGCTATGATAAACGGCGACAAAACTTTTATTACGAGTTTGATCGAGTTCATCAACTCGCTCTTCGGTTTTTTATATTTCTTGGCGTGAGAAGTAAGCGTCTCGACATAGTTCGCCGACCCTACTTTTTCCACACGCGCCACCACCGAACCGCTGCTGATAAACGATCCGCTGTACAGCATATCACCGATACGTTTTTTTACCGGTTCGCTTTCGCCTGTAAGCATAGCCTCGTTTACTTCGCACTCTCCCTTTACCACTATCGAATCGGTGCATATCTGCTTGCCTAATTCGAAACATATTATATCGTCCAGCACAACGTCCGCCGTCGGGATAACGCACCGTTCGCCGTCGCGGATGACGACCGCACTCGGCGCGGATACCAGCGACAGTTTGTCGATCTTCATTTTGGAACGTATTTCCTGAAAAATGCCGATCACCACGTTGGCAGTGATTATAACTATAAAAAACAACTGAGTAAACCCGGCGCCCACCGCTATCAAAGCGGCGGCGACGATAAATGTCAATACGTTAAAGAACGTGAAAATATTTGATATAAAAATCGAAAGATAACTTTTTCCGCTCTGTTTTTTTACGTAATTGTCGTAACCCTGTTCGATACGCGCCGTCACCGCGTCGTCCGAAAGTCCCGTATCGGGATCGGGATCGTAACGCTCCGCGACGGTAAGATCTACCGTTTTCTGTTTGCGGCGCCTGCCCGATCTTTTCCTTGCCAAAGAAGCTTCCTTGCTCAAGATAGTATGGTCGATAGTCACCGATTTATGGTAATACCCGGTAACGGGCTCCTCGGTAACATCGTCGTCGAATACAGAATCGTCGATGACGGACGGGTCTATCTTGGCGCTTGCCGTAAAAGCGGCATCGTCATATTCCGCATCTTTGGTGATGATACGTGCGGTCTGTTTCTTTGCCGGTTTTTTCGCTGCGGCGCCGTCATCGGCAAAGTCGGTAGCCGAAGCGGTCTCCGCCGCGTCGATACCGTCGGAAGCCTTGGGCTCCGATGTTTTTTTCGATCTCGTCACCGTTTTGGTCACGACCGTTTTTTTCGGTTTTTCCTGCATGATCCTCTTCCGACCGACTTGTATCGCTGTTGCGCAGCGCCGTCGGCGACACTTCGAATTAAGCTATACCGTAAATTAAGCGGCTGCTACCGACTATATTATAACATTATTTATGCATTTGTCAAGCGCAAGTCGAAAGTATATCACGCAACCAGGGTAATATACGCATATTACCGGGTCATAAGAGTGTCAATCGGAAAATTTATACAATACGGCTTTCAATATAAGCTTGAGTATCAACTCGCACAAGACAGACACCGCGACTGCCGCTATCACAAACGCTACGAGCATGGCCGATTCGAGATATATCTGCGACAGCTTCATAAGCATTCCCAGTCCGTCGGCGGTCTGCGCCAGTATTTCCGCGCCTATCACCGTTTTTATGTTATAAGAAAATGCCGACGACAGCATGTCGGGCAAACCTCCGGCAAGCCTCGGAAGCCACAACGACGAGAAAGTCTTTATCTTTCCTGCGCCGCAGATCAAGCACACTTCCTTGAGTTCGGCAGGAACGGTCGCCGTCCTCGCCCGTGCCGCGGAATACATCACAGGATAAATAACGATCACGCCCAGCACGACGGGAGTACCCTTTCCGCCGACGGCAAGTATAAGGATAAGCGTCACGGCGACTGCAGGCAGAGAGCGCAACGCAGATACGAAAATATCCGCCGCCCGCGCAAAAGGTCCGAACGACACGGCAAAAAAATAAGTGGCGAAAAACAGCACTATGGATATGACGTATGCCAAAACGCTCCGTAGCAGCGTTCCGCTCAGTCCCGTCCAAAATTCGGGATTTCCGAATACCGTACCGAACTCCGAAAACGTAGCGCTTATCCCGGGCAGCACCAACTCCGAATCGGTAAGTTCCGCCGCCACCCACCATACCGCGAATACCGCGCCTATGACAACGACAACGTACAATGCGTTGACCGCCGCTTTTTTAAACGTTCCGTTCACCCGTTACCGCTTCGGGATCAATAATAAAATCCGGCGTCGGGCACAGACGCGAGCACGGGTTTGCCGAGCTCCGTCATCATAGAACAAAGCGCTTCGAAATATCCGTCGCAAATCTCTTTGCTCTCCTTTGCCGGCACCGTTTTTATATTGCAGCGTTTTACGGTATCGGCGTCCAGCGTTTTAAGCGTGGACACGGTGCCTTTTTCCATATGATCGTTTACCGCGGCAAGCGCATTCTCCGGATACCGTTCAGCCCAGCCGTCCGACTCGCTCAACGCATTGAGAAACTTTTCTATATAACTCTTGTTTTCGTCGATAAGTCTGCCTTTTACGACAAGACATGCCTGCGGAAACTCGCCGTCGAATGCCAATTCCCACATTTCCTGCAGATCTATTACTATCTGCTGTCCGGGCTTGCTTGCAGCCGTCGTTGCGGCAGGTTCGCCAAGCAATGCGTAATCCACCTTACCGCTTACGAGCAAAGGCAGCAGCGCGCCGCCGTCCGCGTAATAACTTAACGCGACCTTGCCGGAAACCGCATCTTCCGATCTTTGGTACGGTATCCCTTCGCTGTCCAGTATCATGCGTAACGTAAGGTCGGGCACGTTACCCTGTCCTATCACGCCCAAGCGTTTGCCGGCAAGTTCGGGTAGATCGATCGGTTCTTTGCCCACTATATACAGATTGCCGTGAGTGTTGACCGACAGCATAACAATATCTTCGCCGGCGTTATACAGCGCCGCCGCTTGATTTACCGGCATGATCGCCATATCCGCAGCGCCGTTTTTCGTCATGACGTCGCGGATCTTAGACGCATTGACGACGGTGAATTCCGTATTTTCGTAACCGCCGTGCATTAGAGCCGCAAGCGCGAGCGCCGGGGCTCCGTCGGGCATATACACCTTTATCTTACCGCTTTTTTCGCTGTCTCCGCACGAAACGAGAGGTAACGCAAAGCATAACGCAGTAACAAGTATGACAGCTTTTTTAAACAAATTTTTCATGATAGCTCCTTTATATCCCGATCGATATGCAACGCAGCAACAGCCGACGCGCATATTTAAAAGTCATCTGAACAGCGCTTTTGCTCCGACGCCGTCTATCTTCCCGAGTTTTCCGGTAAGCGCGTTTATCTCGTTTACAGGCGCATCCAACACAACGGTGATCGCATTGATACCGCGCTCGCGCAGCGGCAGTCCCATTCTGCCAAGCACGTATCGGGAATATCCGTGCAGAACGTCGTTTACGTTTTCCGCAGAATCGGCGTTCGATACTATTATGCCGACTACGGCTATACGGGATGTATCCGATTGCATAAAAAAACTCCTTCGACAAACGAAAGAGCATAAAACGACGGCACGGTAAACCGATAATAACAAATTTATTGCCGTCTTTGCCGTCAGAGCTCTTTCGGTTCAGACAATAAAATTATATAACGTACCGGCGCAATTGTCAAGTGATTTGACGTTTACTTCGCATTAAACGGACCGTCACCGCGCGCTGTCCGATCCGTCCGATATTTTTACGTTGAACTTACGCAATGCCGGAACTGCGGAAAAAATTATATACGCCGCCGCAACAATAGCCGTCGCTACCGCGCCGAACACAAAACCGCCGCTCATATCCAGGTATTTGGGTCTGCCGCACGCATATGCGGTAAGCGCGGCAACGGCGCAAGCGCATACAACGGCAGGCAAAACGGTTTCTATCAGGTCGGGGAATTCTTTAAACTGCATTACGGCAAGAGCGGCAAGTCCTCCGAGCGTGACAAAAAGCATTACAAACGCAAATTTTCCGCCGCCGGAAACGTCTGCCGAAAATGCGGCGTAATATCCGTCGGCGCTGTATATCCTGCATGCAGTCAGCAAAAACATACATAAAGGGATGAGTAAGAGAGCGACACAGGAAAAAACGGGAAAACCGCTGTATCCGTTACGAATAAACATCATTGCCGCCGAGTATGCCGGCAAAATCGCCGACACGGCAAGCGACAGGATATGCGCCCACGTCATATTTGCGCCGTACATATTGACTATGCCGAGATAAGCCGTCAAAAAAGCAATATTGACCGCTGCGTCGGTCATCCTAACTTCCGCGCTTTTCTTAACAAAGAACAGCACCAAATTTTTGACGGCGAGCGCCGCAGGCACCGTAAACGCAAATATCATCAGTATTCCGATGACAGTGTAGCCGCCGTTCGCCCAACCGCCGGCTACGCCGCGTAAAATCAACTTTATCTCCGCGGCGTTTTTAAAATAACCGAAAACCGTATATCCGGCTGTTACCCTGTCACCGGTCAGCGCACTGATATAAGAAATATCGAACGCGCCGAACAGTAAAAACAGCGCGCTCAATCCGAGCAGTAAATTGGCAACGGCAAACACGGTAAGTTTGCCCTTTCCGTTTACATATCCCAAAAAGCCGTCGGCGCGGTCCGCCGCATTACTACGCGTGTTTTCGCTGCCGGCGTCGACGTTATCCGCACCGAAATAATATTTCGCAGCATCGGCGTTATGTTCCGCATCCTGCGTCGTGTCCGCGATCTCCGCACCGTTATAGGTATTTTGCTTCGAGTCCTCGGATATTTCCCTGTTTCCGAAACTTCCGTCTGCCGTGTTTTCGGAACGGCGCACATCCTTTTTTCCGTTCCGCGATATGTCGGATCTTTTCATTTCCCCTCCGAAAATTTACGGTCCGACATACGCTCCCGAAACCCGGTCAGGTCTCCGTCGAGTACCCGTCGTATGCGACCGTAATACCGTGCTCCGCCGCAAGCGCAGACATAGCACCGTAGTCCAGATCGGTATTGTGCGAAAAATGCGTGGCAATTATCTTTGTATCGGCGGTTATCAATCCGACTTTTTGCATAAGATCCTTTTGATCGACGATGTCGAAAAGTCCCATATGCCTGCCTGCGCCGTGTCGTATTCCGCCGTACGTGCAGTCCAGCGTTACCGCCTTTACTTTAACATCCATGTCCGCCAGTTTTTCGTAGACCGACCTTTCGAGCACTCCCGTATCGTTCATCATAAGCACACCGGCGCCGCCGCGTTCCGCATAGTAGATAAGACAGTCTTCGCCCTTTGTGTGTACGGCAGGCAATGCGACGATCCGCATATCTCCGTCGTAAACTTCGTCGTAGGGGCGCAACGTCTTTACACGAACGGTTTGTTTGACTTCCGGACGGACTTCTCTCGACATGTCGCCGATTATCATATCGCATACGGTCGCATTGCCGTAAACGGTAACGGAAGGCTCTGTCATATTTTTGGCAAAAGGACCGCCTCGCATACATAATTCCTGCGGATAACAGTGATCCATATGCGCATGGGTTATCAGCACGCGCTTGATACGCGACAGATCCAGCTTATATGCAAGCATGTGCATATATGTATCCATCGGAAAATCGAACAGCGTGTCGTCGTCGATAAGTATTTGACTGCGTGTTCTTATCTCCCTGCCGCCGCGTATCTTGGCGCGAACGCAAGTAGGACAGTTGCAAAACACCGCGGGCACGCCTTCTGCCGCCGCGGTCCCCAAAAAAGTAAGCTTCATACTTCACCTTCGACGCTTTGTTCCGCCATACGCGTAAGCGCAAGCGTATCCGCCTTCATCATAGGCGTAAGCGGTATGCGGTCGATATTTTCCACAATGGTCGGAACGGCATAACGCGAAAGATCATCGGCTATCTTTTTACGCACGTCTTCCGCATTTTGCCGTGCACCGGTAAGATACAGTGCGATCTTGGTTTTGCCGGCATCATTGTATTCTACCGCACAAGCGCCGGTCACACCGTCTATTTCCGCAGCCGCGCTTTCTATATCTCTGGGGAAAACGCTCATGCCCGATATCTTGATTATGCGTTTAAGCCGCTGTATAAAGTACAGATATCCGTCGGCGTCGATGTATCCGAAATCGCCCGTACGCACAAACTTTTCTCCGTTTACCGTTACAAACGCTTTATCCGTCTCTTCGGCGTTATCGAGATATCCTATCATCAGCGTGTCGCCGGCTATAGCTATCTCGCCCTTTTCTCCTGCGTCCAATACAGCGTCGCCGTCGGGATCGAGTATTACCGCGCGCAAGCCGGAAAGCGGCTTGCCCAGCGATCCGCTGCGGTTGTACTTATACGTGTTGACGACGCAAACGTTTGTCGTTTCGGTAAGCCCGTATCCTTCGAACAGCCTGCCCTTTGCACCTGCACGTTCCATCCTGCCGTTAAACTCGTCCAACAGCGGCTGCGGCGCGCAGTCTCCGCCGACAAATCCGACATAAATATTACCGAGAGCCTTTCCGCGAAATCCCTTTTGTCTGAGCAGCGCACGGTACAGATTGGGAACACCGACCAAAAAATTGAGTTTATTCTTTTTGATAAGCTTTATTGCGGCTTTTACATCGAACTTCGGCATAAGCACGCTTACCGCTCCGTAAGTAAGCGTTGTGTGTACGCCCATCGTCAGTCCGTAGCCGTGCGACATGGGCACCACAGCGAGCATATGCATTCCGCGCGCGTCGCCTAGGTCCAACGCTTCCAGTCCCCTGTTACCCAAAGAACATACAGAATCGTCGGACAGTTCTATAATTTTAGGTTCGCCGCCCGTTCCGCCGCTGTGCAGGTATACGCCGACGGAAGACCCGTCGCGTGCAGGCTCCGGAGGGATCTCGCCTTTAGGCACGTCGTCATAATCGGTTATGCCCGTCATATCGCCTTTGTACGGCTTGACTTTAAGATCGAAAAGGAATCTCTTTAATCTGCCGAGCGAGCGTGCCGGATGAACCGATATCACGGGCAATGTCTTTGCCAGAGGCGCGTATTTGCCGAGATTGATTGAAAGCGTTATAAGCAGTTTCGACTTTGCCGCAGCGGTAAATTTTTTTATCTGATTGAGCGGCGCAAGCGGATGTACCATATGCACCACCGCGCCTATGCGGTTGAGCGCGTAAAAACAGAACACGCACTCGGGCACGTTCGGCATACAAACCGTTACCACGTCGCCCGGTTCGACACAGGTAGCAAGGCGCGCCGCCGCATCGTCTATATTTGCAAAAAGTTCGTCGTAAGTAAACTTTTTACCCATATACATCAATGCCGTAAGACCGCCGTCTTTTTTATATACTTCTTTGATAGATCTGTATATCAGCATAACAGCCGCCTAAAAAGATAACTTATATCCCATACACAGGCACACCGCAATTATAAGACCTGCGATTATCACCTGATGCACGAAGTAACACAACAGAGCGTGCCGTCCGACAAACCGAAAAGGTTTGTTCCATTTCCCGTCGAGCGCCGGCAACAGCGACGCACGGCTGCCGTAGACGGCTTTACCCCAGAACATACCCAAAAACACGAATCCTATATACGGAAACAGTCCGAACCAATCGTCGCCGAACGCATGCGTGCCGAATATGTATCCCAAAAAATGTTCGTCGGCAAATTCGTGATCGAACGGAATGCGCTGCCATGATTTTTCGTAAACGGCAAACGACAGCACGACCGCGCCTATAACGAGCGGCGCAAACGTATTTATCCGTTTGTTCATAGATGTAAGATTATCAACTGCCGCGGCAATAAGTATACACATTGCGATACATTGCAAAATTCCGAATACCACACCGTAGGACATAAGCCCCATTTCTTTCAAAACAAACGATATACCCGTAAAAATAAAAGCCGCTACGCCCATTTCCGCGCCGCGCCTGGTATTGTCGCGGGAAAACGCGCAACTTGTTCCCACCATAAACAAAAACAAAAATATAAATACGGCATGTCCCCAAAACCGGAAGCCGTCGGCATAATCGTGACCGGACGCCCAGTAAGCGCGCGCAATATCGCGCAACCGTTCCATAAAAGGATTCATCACTTCGTACGAATTGGAAAACCAGCCGCGGAAATTAGCGAGATCGAACATCATATGATCGAAGCACATTGCAAGAACGGCGACTCCGCGCATAAAGTCGAGTTCCCACACCCTGCGCTTTCTGTCACGGAATAACGGTTTAGTCGCTGTTGTTTTTTCCATGACTTTATTTTACAACAAAATACGGAAAAAGTAAAGCATATATAAGCTTAACGGATCCGAGCGTAAAACATCGCATAAATGCTTTTTTAATCTGTATTATCCCTTCTGAATCTATTTATAAGCACCCACACGTCGGCTGGCGTTACACCGGGCACGCGTGACGCCTGTCCTATCGAAAGCGGTTTTGCTTCGTTCAGTTTTTCGCGCGCTTCCAGTCTCAGTCCGTCAACGCTGCCGTAGTCGCAATCGGGCGGAAGCTTCATGTGCTCCAGCCTGGATTTTTCTTTAAGTTCCGCACTCTGACGTTTTAAATAGCTGTCGTACCGCAACCGCGCATAAACCTCCAGTCGCGCCGCAGGCATGATATCTCTCAGCAGATCCACATGCTCGTCAAATAGACCGAGCGTTACGCCGGGACGCTTAAGCAGCTCTTCGGCGGTCATCGTTCCGCGGCTGTTCTCTTCGTTTGCGGCCGCCAATAATTCGCACGCCGTCTGCGCCGGTACCGAAGTTTTGATCAAACGCTCGCATTTTTCGATCTGCGCGCGCTTTTCGGCGAGCAGTTTTTTACGTTTTTGCGAAACAGTTCCGTATTTTTCCGCAAGCTCCGTCAAACGGAGATCGGCATTGTCCTGACGCAAACTCAGCCGACATTCCGCTCTGCCCGTAAGCATACGGTACGGCTCGTCGCTCCCGACCGTCACGAGATCGTCGGTCATTACACCCATATAACTGTTTGTGCGGTCCAACACCAACGGTTCGATACCGCGCAGATACGCGGATGCGTTTATCCCTGCCAAAAGCCCCTGCGCCGCGGCTTCCTCGTATCCGCTTGTGCCGTTGACCTGTCCGGCGAAAAACAGCCCGGGTATGCGCTTCGACATAAGGCTTGGGAACAGCTCGCGCGCATCTATACATTCGTACTCGATCGCGTAAGCGTCGCGCACGATTTCCGCGTTTTCCAGTCCGACGATCGATCTGTACATATCGCGCTGTACACCGGGCGGCAGAGATGTCGATATCCCCTGTATATACCACTCATCGGTTCCTTCGCCTTCGGGTTCCAAAAAAAACGTGTGGCGCGGCTTATCCGCAAACCTTACAATTTTGTCTTCTATCGACGGGCAATATCTTGCGCCGGTCCCTGTTATAAGCCCCAGCTTGCGCGGCGACCTGTCAAGCGCCGCTCTTATTATATCGTGAGTTTTTTCATTGGTATAACCGAGATAACATACCGCAGTATTTTTCGGCTGTTTTTTTGTGAGCGCGGAAAAAGTGTATGGGACCGTATCGCCGGGTTGTATTTCCAACCGCTTGAAATCTATCGACCTGCCCAAAAGCCGCGCAGGCGTTCCCGTTTTAAACCTTCGCAGTTTAAATCCGAGCACGGACAGCGACTTCGCCAAATAGTCGCTACGCGAAAAACATACCGGTCCGCGTTTTTGGACCGAACTTCCGCATATTACGGTGCTGTCCATATAAACGCCCGACGCAACGACCACCGCTTTGCAGCGATAAACACTGCCCGTCACGCACTCTACGGTAAAACCGCCGTTTTCCGCAGCGACCGATCTTACCTCATCCTGGCGCAGCGTAAGGTTTTCCGCGCTTTCCAGCGCGCGTTTCGTAAATGCATGGTATTTGTATTTGTCTTCCTGTGCGCGCAACGACCTTACCGCAAGTCCTTTCGACGAATTGAGCATACGTATCTGCGTCGCGCACGCGTCCGCCGCAACGCCCATAAATCCACCCAAGGCGTCCAGCTCGCGCACAAGATGACCTTTCCCCGTTCCGCCTATCGACGGATTACATGCCATATATCCCACGTTATCCGCCGTTATCGACGTAACGAGAGTTTTAGCGCCTGTTTTGGCAAGTGCCAATGCGCTTTCTATACCGGCGTGTCCCGCGCCTATGACTACGGCATCGTAATATAAAGCTTTTACCATTATCTTATTCTTCTCATCTATCATAAGACGGTCTGCGGAATTTACCCGACCGCACAATACCGATTATATCACCAACCGCAAGAAATTACAAGCGTAAGCAGTCTGTTTATGCGCAATAAAAAAACGGCACATCTGTGCCGCGATTTATATGAATTTCAATACGCGAAATCGGTATACAGCATAAATGCCGCGACTGCGACGATTATCCCGGCAAAAACTATCGCAAGGATAACGTTACGCTTTAACGTAAATTCCGCACCGGCACAGAATACGGTGGCGAGCGTGCAGTAATTCCTGGCGTTGCCTATCTTGATCGCCGCGGCAACAGGTATTATCGGCGCCGCATTGTTTATATAGACTATAAGCATAAGCACAAGCGTGGCGATGCCGAACAGTCCCGTAAAAATATTTATCACTTTGTTAAGGATTCGACCTACTATCATAGTTTTCTCCGTAAAAACTTATAGGAAAGATTATATCTTTTACCGTCGTGATTGTCAATATCATATATACATATTCTGCGATATTTAATGCAATTCTAATACGCGTCTAATATATTTTCGTATGTTATATCTCTATTTGCGCCTTGCTTTGAAAAACTCGCGTATAGGCTCTAAACATCTGTCGGCGAGCACTCCGCCCGTTATCTCCGCACGGTGATTGAGTTTTTCGTTGTCCGCTATGTTGAGCGCCGTGCCGCACGCGCCGAATCTCAGATCGTGAGCGCCGTACACGACGCGTTTTATCCGCGCATACACTATCGCTCCGGCGCACATAACGCACGGTTCCAGTGTCACGTAAAGTTCGCAATCGGCAAGATTCCAGCGTCCGAGCTTTGCGGCGGCTTCGCGTATCGCGGCGATCTCCGCATGAGCGGTCGGGTCGTTATCGGTCTCGCGCCTGTTAACGCCGCAGCCCACTATCTCGTCTCCGCATACCACTATCGCCGCCACAGGCACTTCGACAGGATCGCAATTGCCCAGCTCCGCGAGCGTACGTTCCATAAAAGAGACGTCGCGCGGATCGTATGCTTGTCCGCCGCGCAGCTCTTCGGTTTCGGCATCGCAACCGTTTTTTTCGTATTTGTATTGCATTTTATTTTTCCCCGTATAACAGATCGAGTATAAATCCCGGCAGATCCTTGTTCCGTTCTATATCCTCATCGAAGTCGGACGGCGCAAACGGGTGTTTGCCGCGTTTTATAAGCTCAACCGTAACCGCCGGGATACCGAGATTCAAAACACAGTGGTCTTTATAGCCGCCGGCGGAATCGAGATCGCCGTCCACGCGTTTTACACCAATCTTTTTCGCTATCGAATCGGCGAATTTCTTATCGCGCCGCCGACGTTCGCCCTTTTGAAAAAACTCCCAATACAGTTCGCCGCCCATACAGTGATAACTTACCGTCGCGCTCGGCATGACTCTTTCGGTAAAGTCGGCAAGCGCTCGGCTTTCGGGCGCACAAAGCGGATACTCGCCGATATACCCGTGCGGCGCAACTTCGCGTACGTTCTGCGCGCCGCTGCCGAAATGCGCATCGAAATTGCAGTTGAGGTCGACGCCGTCCGCATTGGCTTTCCACTCGCGGCAACGGTCGGAAAATCTTTCGAGTGTTCCGCTGCCGCCGCAATATCCGCTTTCGAAAAACCGTGCGCCGTCGGGGTTGACGAGCGGTATAAAGTACGCACCGCCTTTTCCGCGCCCGCGCCGTGCAAACTCGCTGATCTGACGCAACACGACCAGCGCAGTATAGCATTCCCGTGCGTGTATTGCTGCCGTTACAATGATCTGTTTTCCCAAACGGCTTCCGCAGTGTGCGCACAATATATCTTCGCCGCAAACGCTCTGTCCTATCGAAAAGACTTCCGCACCCGATCTATCCAAACAGTATCCGACTTTTTCCGTTATATCCATATACTTACAATATATGCGGCTCGATCGCGCTGTTTCTACACACGTTCACGGCGTTATGCGCAGATATTTGGGATATTTGTTTTTAAGAGCGCACTCGCCGTCGCCCGAGCGAGCGGCTTTTACAAACCCCAATGCGTAACCTTTATACGTCGCTATGTTGTAACCGTACGGAGCGTCCGAACGCAGTTCCGCCCCCGTAATATAGGCGCACGCCTGTTCGTTGTCAAGCTCGATCCGCCCCAACTTTTCGACAGCCTGCGGTCCGAGCGCATGGGACAGCGCATGGTGCGGTTCCGACTCTCCGCCGCGCACGGCGCGTCCGCAGATAACCGGCGTACCTATACGCAAAACGTTAAGACCGCTTAGATCCGGAAAGTCGCTGTCGGTATATACAAAGCCTGATTGTGGAAAGTCGAAAGCATCGATACAAAGTCCGCCTATCTTTAAAGGAACGGTCTTTTTCCGCGATTTATCACGCTCTTCCGTTACACCGCACGTCTTTTGCAGCACACAATAAAAATGCCCTTCGCCGTCGAAGTTCATAGGATATATCCTGCGCGCTTCGGGTATTCCGATACCGCGTTCTTCGCCGTCACGTAGCGCTATATCGACAGTCTTCATGCCGAGCGCCGTCAGATACCCGACATTGTACTCGTTTTCTTCTGCGGAGAAAGTACAGGTACTGTAAAGCATATATCCGCCGCGACGCAAAAGATGTACTGCATCGCCGAGTATACTGCGCTGACGAGCACGACAGCCCTCCACTATCTCGCGCGAATACGGCACCGATTCGTATCTCGTCATTCCGCCGCCGCTGCACGGCGCATCGACTATAAGCGTATCGAAATATCCGTCGAATCCTGCTTTGCGGTAATCCGACGCGGTATTGCAAGTGATGACCGCATTCGTAACGCCAAGCCGTTCCGCGTTCTCGGCAATGATCTTTGCGCGCTTGTATTCGACGTCGTTACAGAAAATGACGCCGCCGGACATATACTCCGCCGCCTGCGTCGATTTTCCGCCGGGCGCGGCGCACAGATCTAGCACGCGTTCGCCGATAAAAGGTCTTAATGCCGAAACAGCCGCCGCTGCCGACGGCTCCTGCATATAATACAGTCCGGCATGATAAAACGGGTCGCGCGACGGCTTGACGTCGCAGTAAAACGAATTTTCGCACAGCGTATTGGCGGCGAGCGTGTATCCTGTCAAAGCCGCAAATTCCGACGTATCGATCTTATTGATATTTACGCGCAACGCCTTATGCCGCGGCTTATCGTAATAAGCCTTTTCAAACGCGCCGTAGCGTTCGCCGAGCAGTTCGCGCATGTATTCAAAAAAGTATCCGTCCGTTTCACTCATCCGAATACTCCACCGAATACAAATACAGACCGCACGCAGGCGCCGTCTCCTTGGCATACGACCTGTCGCGTTTTCCCAAAAGATACGGAATATCTATGTTTTCGCCGCGCCCGATCTTTATCAGTTGAGCGGTTATTATACGTACCATATTGTAAAGAAACCCGTCTGCCGTTATGAAAAACTTAATAAAAATTCCGTCGCGTTCGAAATGCGCATCGTATACGGTACGCGTAAAAGTCTTCGCGCCGCCGCCGGCAGCCATAAACGTCGAAAAATCGTGACTGCCCGTAAACTTTTCCGCAGCGGCGGACATTGCGTCGGTATCTATTCCGTCGCCGACACACACGGCACGGTCGTTAAGCACGGGAAGCTCGCGCCCCGTATACATTAAATACATGTAAGTTTTTTTCTCGGCGGACTTGCGCGCGTTAAAGCTTCCGGCGGCATATGCGGCGTCCGTCACGCGCACGGTGCGCGGAAGATATGCGTTAAGTCCTCCGATAACATTGACGAGCGGCAGTTTTTTTTCGACGTCGAAATGCGCGACCTGCGCTATCGCGTGCACACCCGAGTCTGTGCGTCCGGATCCGGTCACGCACGGCTTAAACCCGAAAAGCTTACCGACCGCCGTTTCGACTGCATCCTGAACGCTGTTGCCGTTTGGCTGGCGCTGCCAACCGCAGAACGGCGTGCCGTCGTAACTCAATGTGATCTTATACCGCATCACAAACTCCACGCGGAGATAAATCCCCACCCGAGCCAGTTGTATTTCAAAAACAGCACGCACACCGTAACTGCGCACCAAAACAGCAGAGCTATTACGTCGCCGACGTGAAAATGCAGTTTTTTCATTCTCGTCCTTCCCTTTGCTCCGCGGTAACAGCGACTGTCCATTGCGTCGGCGAGATCGTCGGCACGTCGAAAACTCGACACGAAAAGCGGTATCAAAACTGGTATCATCGCCTTTATCTTTCTAAACGGGTTTTTGGATTCGAATGCCGCGCCGCGCGCTTTTTGCGCATTTATTATTTTGTCGGTTTCCTCTATCAGCGTAGGGATAAGCCTGAGCGCGATACTCATTATAAGCGCAAGTTCGTGCACGGGTATATGCAAAAGTTTCAACGGCTTAAGCAGGCTTTCGAGCGCGTCGCAAAGCTCCGTCGGCGTCGACGTAAGCGTAAGAACGGTGGGCATTATGACAAACAGCAAAAGCCGCCAACCGAGTTTGACCGATGCGTAAATACCGTTCAGATAAATATGGAATATGCCCCATTCCGCAAGCGGCTTGTTTCCCGGATCTTTATAAAAGATCATCATTAAAAATGTCGTAAAAGCCAAAATTATCAAAATAAATTTAAGACTTTTTAGGACTTTGTTAATAGGCACGCGCGACAGAATAACCGTAAGCACCGCAAAAAAAGTCATAAAACCGAACGACAGAAAACTCTCGCAGAAAAACACCGTAACGAGATACAGTATAAGAATGACTATCTTAAACCGCGGATCGGCACGGTGTACTATCGAATCCGACGGATAATACTGACCTATGGTAACGTCACGCATATCCGCCTGCCTTTAAAATCGCCGATACCAATTCGTCTTCGGATATTATAGATCTGTCTATATCTATGCCTGCGTCGTTAAGCCCTGCCGCCATTTCGGTCACTAGCGGAAGCTCGACGCCGCATTCCGCGAGCAGTTTTTCGGAACCGAACAGCTCGCGCGGCGAAAACACCCCGGCTACACGTCCGCGGTCGAGTACCGCTATCCTATTGCAGTATGCGGCTATTTCGTCCATGTTGTGCGATATCATGACGACGGTCGGGCAGGTCTCCTTTGCGCGCAGTATAAGCTGCATTATATCCCTTTTGCCGGCAGGATCCAGCCCTGCGGTAGGTTCGTCCAGCACCAATATCTCGGGTCGCATGGCGAGCACTCCGGCAAGCGCCACGCGCCGTTTCTGTCCGCCCGAAAGCTCGAACGGCGACCGCTCCGCTATCGCGTCGAAATCGAGTCCCACAAGCCGTATCGCCTGTCTTGCGCGTTCTTTCTGTTCGTCCTGCGGCAGCCCCAGATTTTTCGGTCCGAACATTACGTCTTTAAAAACCGTATCGTCGAATAACTGATGTTCGGGATACTGAAACACCATACCGACCTTGGCGCGCAGTTTTTTAAGATCTATCTTTTTCGCGGACAGATCCATATCGTCGACAAGCACCGTACCGCTGTTTTTCTGTACGCGGGTCAGCGCGTTGAAATGGCTTACCAGAGTGGACTTGCCGGCACCGGTATTGCCTATTATCCCGAAAAAATCACCGGTATCTATTTTAAGGTCTATATCGAAAAGCGCCTGTTTGGTAAAAGGCGTTTTGGGGCTGTATACATACGAAAGCCTGTCCACCTTTATCATACGCCGCGCCCCTTTCCGCCGAACGCCGACGCGGTATTTTCCACAAAGCTTGTTATGTCTAGCGGACAGCCGATGTCCAGCCCTTTTTCTTTGAGCTTCTGCGCGACGCGCACGTATACCGGCAGTTCCAGTCCGACCCGATCGAACAGCGCGGTGTCTTCGAACAATTCGCGTCCGCCGTCCGCTGCCACTCTGCCTTTATCGAGAATTATTATCCTGTCAGCAACCGCGGCTTCTTCCATGAAATGCGTTATCATGACGACCGCCATATTCTCTTCGCGGTTGAGCTTTTTTACAACATCCATAACCTCGCGCCGACCGCTCGGATCGAGCATTCCCGTCGCTTCGTCCAGTATCATAAGCTCCGGCTTTATCGCAAGCACGCCTGCGATCGCCACGCGCTGTTTTTGACCGCCCGAAAGCCGAAACGGTCCGCTCTTTGCATATTCGCTCATGCCCACGCTCTTAAGCGCAAGATCGACGCGTTCGCGGATCTCCGCAGGCGGAAGACCCAAATTTTCGGGTCCGAAAGCAACGTCGTCTTCCACCACCGTCGTCACCATCTGATTGTCGGGATTTTGAAACACTACGCCTATTTTTTTACGAATGCCGTGAAGTTTGGATTTATCGGAAGTATCGTCGCCGTCCACCGTAACTCTGCCGTCATCGGGTGCTATCAATCCGTTGCACAGCCGTGCTAGAGTGGACTTGCCCGATCCGTTGCAACCGACAAGCGCTACAAACTCGCCGCGCTCGACCGAAAAAGATACCGAATCCAATGCTCGGATATAGTCGTCTTCGCCGCTGATGTACGAATAACCGACGTTTTTAAATTCCAAAAACGGCATGATTGAATTTTAACACGTTTACAACGGTATGTCAATTAATTTGCGTTCTCATGCGTCTGCGGCATATGCGACACGAACAAGAGCGCACAAATTTAAAACGCCGTACCCGAAAGGATACGGCGCTTATAAATAAAACGCCTTTTAAATACACGGTTTATACGGCAAACACCGCATCGCCGCCGTTACCGAGCAAACCGCCGATCATACCCAATATATAATCGACAATGCCGCCGAACTCCGTAAAACCTCCGATATCGTCCGGCATTTTCGTGAGAGTGATCATAATATTGAACGATTCGCCGCCTGCTTCCGCATCGAACACCGCAATTATTTGCGATCCGCGCTCTGCGGCGGCGAAATACCTTTCGACAAACTCTTTACCGAATACGACAGACGAATCTGCGGCGTTCCAAACCACATCGCCGTTGTTTTCGATTTCGACAAAATTGCCGTCGGCGACAAAATACGTTAGAACGCCCGTTACGGATAGTTCGTTGCCGCCGTGTTCCGCATATACGGAAATATCCGACTCTATACCGCCGTAGACCAATGCGCCTATTCCCCCGTCGATACCGGCATTCGGCTTGAATTGTATGTCGAATTCATCGGGCGCAGAGTAAGCAACTCCCGACAGTTCCGCAGTCATAACATAATCGTTATCGGCGAGCAAAGTAAATCCGTTTACCGTTTCTCCGTTATAAGTGTGCTTGACGGCGCCTACCAGCTCGATCTCGGAGAGCCTGCCCGAAACGTCGAGTTTGACTGCCATACCGGCTTTAAGCTTTTCGAAAGTTACGCCGTTGCGTATCATAGTATACAGCTCCGGCGCAAAAACCGATACGTACTTATCTACAAGCACATCTACCTTTACGGACAGCGCCGTATCTATCAGCATTTTGATCTCCGACAGATCTTTATCGACTGCGGAAGGATCTACTTCGTCGAAAAACAGTGCGTTGAACAATCCGTCCATTATCGTCTGCATACCGTCGCCTGCGGGCAGATCCGATCCTTCGTCCGAATCGGCGTTCGTCTCCGACGGGATATCCGGCTGTACCGTAAAAGCCTTAAAATACTCGTAAACACCGGCTATCATTTCGCCTATCTTGCGTTCGCCTACCGCCTGCTTTTGTTCGGGAGTAAGCGTTATTCCCAATTTTTCGAATATAGTATCGAGATCTATTTCGATTCCGAGCGCCGTGCTCAAAACGGGAAGCACCGCGGAGATCGGCATATCTTTATAACCGGTTACGGTTATCTCCAAAATGTTTTTAAGATCGGTAAAAGTAAAAGCGCCGTCGGTAAAAATTTCGAAATACGCATCGAGCAGCTTGCTTATCGGCTTACCGAACTCATAAGCGCTGTACAAAGGTTCTAGTACGGCGTTTACGCTGTCCGCCGCATCAAATGTATATACAGACGCGCCGGAAATTTTATCGTATGTAAATTCGACGTTCTCAAGCTCCTCGGGCAGATGCATCGTTCCCATAAGGTATTCGGCATATCCGAATAAGCCTGCCGGAGCGATCTGACTGTAAACATAACCGTCGGGCGTACTTTTGTAACCGTATCCCGTCGCCGTATCGTAAATATACGAAGCCGCGCTCGCGCCGGCGGAATCGAATTTAAGTTTGCTGCCGCGCTTTAGCAGACTGCCGTTGAATGCAATATCGTTCGCGCCGCCCGACGTGGAAAATTCCAAACCGACGTTCCCGGAAAATCCTTCCGCGCCGTAAAGCTCCGAAACAGCGGAAGCTACCGCTGCGGCAGTGACCGGCTTTGTCTGACCTCCCGGCTGTTTTTCTCCGTTCGGATCGTTACCTACGCAGCCTACAAGCGTAAAACTCATTATAAACGCCGTAATAACGGACAGCATACATAACAGCTTTTTTCTCATAAAACACATCTCCTTAAACTTTTTGACCGCATATGCGCGGCACAATATATTTTACGGCATTTTTATTATCCGTGTCAACAGAACAAAGGGATCAACAAAAAAATCCAACGTTACATATCTTCGCTGAAATAACGCGGAAGAGGTTTTATTGTCCCCGAGGCGTTTTCGAGCGACAGATAATCGAAATCGACGTCTTCCACAAACTCACGCGCCAAAAATCTGGCTATATTAAAATGCACAAAGTTATACGTATGGCTTTTAAGTATGATGGGCGTAGGTATATCGAGCGCACGCGTTATATCGCATACGTACTCGAACAGCCTGTCTTCGTCAAATGCTTCGCTCAGCGTATACATATAATCGCGCGTTATCTTATCGCCCTTTACTGTCTTTGCCCAGATCCGCGGAAAAACTTTAGCTTTGAGTTCTTTCATCGTATAAAATGTTATACCACATATCCGTAAAAAAGTCAACCGCGGTGCACGCACCGCGGAATGACAATCTTATTATAATTATATAGGTCCGCCATATACTGCAAATTTAATTACAAGCGATTGCGACTTCCACAAAAAACGCATGTAATATCATTCCCACTCGATAGTTCCGCAGGGCTTGGGCGTCAGATCGTAAAGCACGCGGTTAACGCCGTCGACTTCGGCGGTTATACGCTTTGTTATATGCTGCAAAAGCCGGAAAGGAATGTCCTCGACGGAAGCCGTCATTGCATCCTCGGTATTGACGGCGCGAAGGATAACGGGATAAGCGAAAGTACGTTTCCCGTCCTTGACGCCCACCGATCGGAAATCGGGCACGGCGGTAAAATACTGCCAGACCTTGCCCTCCAAACCGTTCTTCGCAAACTCTTCGCGCAAGATCGCGTCCGACTCGCGCACTATCTCCAGCCGCTCGCGCGTAATCGCGCCGAGACACCTGACTCCCAGTCCGGGTCCGGGGAACGGCTGACGGTATACCATGCCGTCCGGCAGCCCCAAAGCTTTGCCGACTACTCGCACCTCGTCTTTGTAAAGGAATTTAAGCGGCTCCACAAGCTCGAAAGCAAGATCTTCGGGCAGTCCGCCGACGTTGTGGTGCGCCTTTACACCGTCGCTCTCCACGATGTCGGGATAGATGGTCCCCTGCGCCAAAAACTCTATACCCGATTGTTTTCTCGCTTCTTCCTCGAACACGCGTATAAACTCCGCGCCGATTATCTTGCGCTTTTTCTCGGGATCGGCTACGCCTTCGAGTTTATTAAGAAACCGGTCTATCGCGTCCACGTAAACGAGATTTGCATTCATTTGGTTGCGGAACACTTCCACGACTTGCTCGGGCTCGCCCTTGCGCAGTAAGCCGTGATTGACGTGAACGCAAACGAGATTTTTTCCGATAGCTTTGATAAGCAACGCCGCAACGACGGAAGAATCAACTCCGCCGCTTAAAGCGAGCAAAACCTTTTTATTCCCGACCTGCTTTTTTACGAGCGCGATCTGTTCGTCTATAAAAGCCTCGGCAAGCGCCGCATCGGTAATACGCTTCATGCTCTCGGGTCGTTTGTTATCTGTCATATTGTATCGTCCTCCGTGGTTTGTATTATAGATTTTAACATATTCGACCGAACTTTTCAAGATAAATCGATTTTATCTTAAAATAATATCGCTCATTCCAATTCTATGGTAGCGGGCGGTTTACTGGTAATGTCGTACGCGACGCGGTTTACATGCTTTACTTCGTTTACGATCCTGTCGGAAATATTCTGCAACACATCGTACGGGATACGCGCCCAGTCTGCCGTCATACCGTCCGCGCTTGTCACCGCGCGGATCATTACGGTATAATCGTAAGTGCGCTCGTCGCCCATAACGCCTACGGTACGTATATCGGTGAGCGCAGCAAAATACTGCCATATCTCGCGGTCCAGCCTATTTTTGGCGATCTCGTCGCGCAGTATAAAATCGGCATCGCGCAGAATTTCGAGTTTATCCGCCGTAATGTCGCCTATAATACGTATTGCGAGTCCCGGACCGGGGAACGGCTGACGCATGACTATCGCTTCGGGCAATCCGAGTTCGAAACCCAACCGACGCACTTCGTCTTTAAACAGCAGTCTCAAAGGTTCGACAAGTTCTTTAAAATCCACAACGTCGGGCAGACCGCCTACATTGTGGTGGCTTTTTATCGTTGCCGAATGGTCGAGACCGCTTTCGATAACATCCGGATAGATAGTGCCCTGAACAAGATAATCGACCTTGCCTATTTTTTTCGCTTCCGCTTCGAACACGCGGATAAATTCTTCGCCTATTATTTTGCGTTTACGCTCCGGCTCGGTAACGCCTTCGAGTTTTTTCAAAAACCGCTCGCCTGCATCGACGGCTATAAGATCCATGCCCTGCCCGTCGCGGAAAACGCGTACAACTTCTTCCGCTTCGCCCTTGCGCAAAAGCCCGTGGTCTACGAAAATACAAACAAGATCGGGGCACGCTCTGTGTACCAACGCTGCCGCAACTGCGGAATCCACACCGCCGGACAAAGCGCACAGCGCTTTTTTGCCGCCTATCTTTGCTTTCAGTTCCGCCACCGTGCGCTCGACATAGCCGGACATAGTCCACTCGCCTGTTGCGCCGCACACTTCGTACAGGAAGTTTTTAAGTATCTTAAACCCTTCTTCGGTGTGCATTACTTCGGGGTGGAACTGCACGCCGTACAGTTTTTTATCGGCGTTTTCCATAGCAGCCACCGGACAAGTTTCGGTCGTCGCCGACGTAACAAATCCGCGCGGCAGTTTTTCTATGTAAACGGTATGGCTCATCCAGCACGCGGACTTTTCCGCAACACCGGCAAACAGTTTAGATCCGCGCTCGGTTACATCGAGCGTACGTCTGCCGTACTCGCGCGGACCGTTGCCAACGGCGCCGCCTAAAGTCCCGGCTATAAGCTGACAGCCGTAGCAAATACCGAGCACGGGTATGCCCATATCCAAAATATCCGCGTCGATACGCGGCGCGCCCGGCTCGTTGAACGATGCCGGACCGCCCGTAAACACCAATCCTATCGGATCGGTTTCCGCTATCTTCTCGCGTATCTTTTCGAAAGAAACAAGCTCGCAGTAAACGTTGGCTTCACGCACTCTGCGCGCTATCAGCTGATTGTACTGTCCTCCGAAATCGACTACCAAAACAGTCTGTACCATGCTTTCTCCTATGTGACCGATCGCGCATTATCGGCACGATCGCACAAGGAATATTATAGCACACTTTTTCGCCGTTGCCAACACTTTGAACACCGAAAAAAATCATACTTCGGCGTAATAAACCCATTGCAACGAGATCGCTTCGAAACGATTTAGCTTGCTTTGTAATTCCATACTACCGGGCGAGACGAACTGTTCCAGTCGCCGTCCCAATTACCGTTGCTCGGTCTACCCTGTATTTCGCAATATATCGTTAAGTTGCTACAATAAGCAAATGCTTTACTCCCCATGTGCGTTACGCCGATCGGTATGATTATACTTGTTAATTTGGTACAACTTTGAAAAGCATAATGCCCGATTCGAGTGACTGATTTCGGTATATTTATGTTTTTTAAGCCTCTGCAATCTTTAAACGCACCATCGTCTATAGTTGTCACACTCTCGGGTATTTTTATACTCGTTAAATTCTCACACCCCGAAAATACATAACGCCCGATATAATTTAGACTATTCGGCAAAATTACGTTATTTAATTGCGTGCAACACCAAAACATCTCACTGTCGATTCTTGTCACGCCCTCCGGGATAGTCACGCTCGTTAAACCGCTACAATTGTAGAATGCATGATACCCGATACTCGTTACTCCGTCTTCTATCATAACGCTCGTTAAACCGCCGCACTGGTAGAATGCTTCGTCCGCGATGCTCGTTATACCGTAAGAAATACCTTTATAATCGACATAACTAGGGATAGTTATTGATCCGGAAATATTGTTCGGTTGGCGCGTAACCGTTGCTTGCCCGTCTTTTAATTTATATCTGATACCGTTCGAAACCGTATATGCGTAACCGTTATCGTCTTTGTCGTTATTTTTACAATCCCATACGACCGCAGCAGAAGAGCTCCAATCATCGGCCCATTCACTCGGCTTTTCGGCAGCTTCGCAATATACAGTCACACATATACAACCGTAGAATACGCCGTTTCCTATAATACTGCTAATGCTGTTCGGGATCGTTACGCTCGTTAAATTTTTACAATTGGAAAAAGCGGTCTTTCCTATACTGCTCACACTATACGTTTGATTTTTATATATCACACTGCTCGGAATCGATATGCTTCCGCTCAATTGTTTATCGCATCCGATGACCGTTGCATTTCCGTCTACGAATTCGTATATTATTCCGTCTAATACATCGCGGTTTTTACAACTCCATACGACCGTACATAAACTCGATGAAATCCAATCACTTGCCCAGCCGTTCGGCTTTTCGGCAACTTCGCAATATATAATTATTTTCCCGTTACCGCCGAATGCTTCTCTTTCGATATTTATTACACCGCTCGGTACCGTAACGTTCGGTAAACCGCAACCGTAAAAAGCGAAGCTACCGATACTTGTTACGCTGTCCGATATTGTTACACTTGTTAAACTTCTGCAATATTGAAAAGCGCATTCCCCTATACTTGTTACGCTATTCGGTATCGTAACGCTCGTTAAAGTTTTGCATCGTTCAAAAGAATAACCGTCGACGCCCGTAATTTCATATGTCGTATTTTTATATATCACAGAATTCGGTATCGCTATACTGCCGTCGGTATTGCTTATATTTACCATCAGTATTCCGGTACCGTCTTTCAATTTGTATCTAATACCCTCGAAATCCGAATACGCATATCCGTCGACATCCGAATCGTTATTCTTGCAATCCCATATCACCGGACTGTAATTGGATTGATTCCAATTGCTCGCCCAGCTGCTCGGTCTTTCGGATGCTTCACAATATATGATCGTATTGATCTTGTGATGAACATATGCATGAGCGAATGCGCTTTGATCTATATGAGTCACGTTCTTCGGTATCGTTACGCTTGTTAATTCGCCGCATTCATAGAAAGCCTTATATCCTATACGCGTTACACTGTCCGGTATCGAAATATCAGTGATATCGCTGTAAAAAAACGCATAATCTTTTATTTCGCTTACCGATCCGGGTATTACAATATCCTTCGTCAGAACATTATTTATATAAAGATGACCGTAGTATAAAGGATTAGAGCGATCGCTTGCAAAAGTAATTTCGCACCAATCCGCGATGTCACCCGTAAAATTAACTTTTTCCAAATTATCGCACTCGTTAAAAGCATGACTCCCGAATTTCGTCACACTGTTCGGGATCGTTATATTAACTAAATTCTTGCAATTGGCAAACGCATCGGACGGTATCGTATCGCCGGCATTTATGACAACTGTCCGCAAGTTATTTTTGGGTACAAACGGTATTGCCATCGTAGGCAAAGTAACACTTTCGATCGTGTTGCATCCGGAAAATGCGCCCGAAGAAATCGATGTAACATAATCGGGAACGATCAGCTCCGTTACGGTCTTATCTTTTACGTTATTGATAACAAGCTCGGTATCTGTCAGATCGTATTCGAAATTATCCAACAGCGGATCTATATGCCATTCCGCTCTGTATTCTTTATTGCCGGGCGAAACGGTAAACGCATATCCCTTATCGTCGGAAACCAAGCTATTGCCGTCGTAAAACCCGTCGGAAACCAAGCTATTGCCGTCGTAAAACCCGTCGAAAACATATCCCAGCCTGTTTATCGTATAGTTTTTTTGAGTTCCGGCAAAAACCAACTCGTCGGTCGCAACGGACATCGGGTCGCCGTCGGTCAGCGCCGTCGCGCCGTTTATCCTCAGCGTATACGATCCGCTGTGCGATTCGACTGTTATCATTGCATATCCGCTTGCGGAAGTACGGAGGTCGTAAGATAACGGCGAGCCTTCGGTCGCGGTTTGGCTCGCGGAAGTTCCGGCAACCGTAACTACCTTAAATACGACGCGCTCTGCCGCCGTCGCTTCGAGTACATACTCACTTGCGGTAGGAAGATAAACTACGACCGTTATTTTCTCGTTAAACGTGCTCGTCTCGTTCAGCGCCAACAGCGTATCTTCGCCGGAATACGGCATCATATCCGCAAAGAGCGCGATAGGCTCGGTCACTTTACGGTCGAAATCAAACGGTTCCGACGACTTCGTTTCTTTATCGTAAACAAGCCATTGACAGAACACCGCTTTGTCTTTCTTCGGCGTCAGTTCGGGAACACGGCAGTCGGTATTGTACGGAACGTAGATCACTTCGAGTATTTCCGTCATCGTTTCGTCCGTATAAGTTATTACGGGCACCGTGTCCGACTGCGTTATTTTTTCCGTGCCGCAACCGAAATAATACTTTTTTTCTCGGAAAACCGCAGTCAAGGTATCCGCCGCATTTTCGCTCGAAATATATTTTGCGCCGGTATACCCTGTTATATCTGCAAAATATTTGTCGCCCGTCATCTTCCAACCCAAAAAATCGAAACCGCTTTTTTCGGGCAATGGCAAGTTCGCATACGGGGTATACGGTTTGATCTTTACTTCGCCGGCGAGCGTTCCGCCTCCGAGATCGGTGCGCA
>CAJUBY010000002.1:63066-76777 GCA_910585055.1 uncultured Christensenella sp.
TAGTCACCGGTTTATACGTTTGATACAGATCCCAGTTTTTCGTGATAGGCGTCGAATGATCGAATTCTATGTATTCGCCGCTGTTTTCGTTGAGGTAAACGCGCTTGTCGAACTGCAAGTCTCCGTCCTGCGCCGCCGCTGTTTTCGCCGAAAACAGTTCGCCCTCTATAACCCGTACACTATCGTAAGGCCGAGTATCGTAAACGGTCTTATGTAAACCTATATAATAATCTTGCAATACATATATATTGACAAGATATGTCTTTACCGTTACTCCGCTGGCATTGTTGACCGTTACAAACTGCAAATTATCGCCGTATCCGAGCGAGAATCTCTGCGCGCCGTTGACGACCGAAAAATCGTCGTCGTAATACCATATCCAAGAATATCCGCTTTTAACGGTATACTCCATACCGTCGAGCGTAAGCAGAGTAAAATTGTTATCGCTATCCACGCCGCCTTTCAGATCGTCGCTCGTTATTTCGACATAAACGCACTGATCGACGCCGAAAGCCTCGTGGATCTCGTTTTTCACGCCCGATGTTGCAGGCTTCAACGAAACATAATCGTCGCTGTACACCGTTGCTATCTTTTCCCATTTGGCCGTCAGTTCCAGATCGATCTCGGGCATTAAACTTGTGGCGTCGTACGGTTGCGATCCGCTGTACCAGCCCAAAAACCTATGTCCGTTTCGCGTCGGAATAGGCAGCCCTTGCATAACCGCACCGACCTCGAATAGTTTGCTAGATTCCGAACAAACGCCGCCGTCGGGATCGAACGTTACGGTTTTGTAAACTTTTCCGCTCGGCGATTGCGTTGCTCCGCATTCGGTGCATACCCCGTCGGTATAACTGTGATCGCCCGTCGCAGGATGCTCAGCGGACTTACGCGTGTTTGTTTTATCGCAAAACTCGCACTTCGCGGTCTCCGTACCGTCCTTTCCGCAAGTCGCGTCTTCGTTGTAAATATAATTTACGTAGCTGTGTGTATGTCCGTCCCCGTCGCCGCCCGTTGTCTTATCGCCGCAAGCGACGAGACATACCGCGCACAGCGCCGTACAAAATAACGACAATACCGTTATAACAACACCGCGTTTTTTCATATTATCTTCCTTTACCTAATACCCCCCCCGGTCGGCATAGGTTATCGAATTTCAACTACATATTAAATCAAAAGGGTTAATATGTCAAGTGTTTGGGTTAGCTTATTAACCCAAACATGTTATATAATACATAAAAACGAGGGCGTTATGGATGTAATAGGAAAGATAGATATACTCCGGCGCGAACGCGGATGGTCGATAAATTATCTTGCCACGGAAGCCATGCTGACGCAATCGACGGTAAACAACATATAGACGCAACGAACCGAAGCTGTCCACATTACGCGCGATATGCGACGCGTTCGGGATAACGCTGTCGGAATTTTTCGCCGAAGAAATGACTCCCGACGACGAACCGACTTACCGTATCCGCACGCTTTCGCCCGAACAGAAAACGGCGATACTGACGCTCCTGCGTTCCGTAAAATAGGCTGCGTAAATCCGTCGTAAAATACGATATATAAAAAAGGTATTATGCTTACGTCATAACACCTTTTTTTATTTACGTCAGATATTACTGTTCGCCGGCATGTTTGCCCAGCCCCAAGATCTTTGCGCGTTCGCGCATACGTGCGGTCGCGTCGAGCAAACGCTTGCGTATACGCAGGGATTTGGGCGTTACTTCCAGTATCTCGTCGTCCGCCAGAAACTCTATACAGTCCTCGAGCGTCATGCGCATGGGTGTTATAAGCTTAAGCGCGTCGTCGCTGCCGCTGCTGCGAGTGTTGGTAAGATGCTTGCGCTTACACACGTTTACGACTATATCGTCGCCGCGCGGATTCATCCCGACTACCATGCCGGCATAAACGGGAACGCCGGCGCCTATAAACAGCGTGCCGCGCTCCTGCGCGTTGAAAAGGCCGTAAACTATCGAATCGCCCTGTTCGTGCGCAACCAACGAACCGAAGTCGCGGCGGTTGATCTCGCCCTTGTACGGCTCGTATCCGTCGAATACGCTCGACATAACGCCTTCGCCCTTGGTGTCGGTCAATAGCTCGCTCTGATATCCGAACATTCCGCGCGCAGGCACTTTAAAGTTCATTTTTATGCGGCTGCCGTGCGGCGTCATATCCGCAAGCTCGCCTTTGCGGTTGCCCATCTTGCTCATGACAGTACCGACGCAACCTTCGGGAACGTCGATAAACACGCGGTCGATAGGTTCGCACTTAACGCCGTCTATCGTCTTTATAAGAACTTTGGGCATGCTTACGGCAAATTCGTAACCGGCTCTGCGCATCGTCTCTATAAGTATGGAAAGGTGCATCTCGCCCCTGCCGCAAACAACAAAGCTGTCGGCTGTCGCCCCGTCCGAAACACGCAAAGACAGATCCTTTACTGCTTCCTTATACAGCCTGTCGCGTAGGTGCCTGCTCGTAACGTACTTGCCCTCCCTACCTGCGAGCGGCGAATCGTTTACCATAAAAGTCATCTCGACGCTCGGCTCGGCTATCTTGACGAATTCGATGGGCGCTGTGTCCGCGTCCGAACATACGGTATCGCCTATCATGACCCCGTCGATACCGGACAAACACACAATATCGCCCACCGACGCGCTGTCTGCCGGCACACGCTTGATACCGTCGTATGTGAATATGCTTACGACTTTGCTTTTTATATTTTTGGATCCGTCGTGATAATTTGTGAGCGCGACGGCGTCTCCGACCGAGACCGATCCGCTGCCTATCTTACCGACGGCGAGCTTACCTACGTAATCGTTGTGTTCCGCCGACGACACCAGCATTTTAAACGGCGCGGACGCATCTCCGGCCGGCGCCGGGATATGCTCGATGATCGTCTGGAACAGCGGTTGCATGTTTCTGCCGCGGTCGGACAGGTTTTTGGACGCGGTGCCTTCCCTCGCCGACGCGAAAACAAACGGACTGTTCAACTGATCGTCGTTGGCGTCGAGGTCCATAAACAGTTCGAGTATTTCGTCCACCACTTCCTTTAGCCGAGCGTCGGGACGGTCGGTCTTGTTTACGACGACTATTATCTTCAGCCCGAGCGCGAGCGCGCGTTCCAGAACGAACCGCGTCTGCGGCATAGGTCCCTCGAAAGCGTCTACGACGAGCAGCGCGCCGTCCACCATTTTAAGCACGCGTTCCACTTCTCCGCCGAAATCCGCATGTCCCGGGGTGTCCACTATATTTATCTTGAACCCGTCGTACATGCACGACGCGTTTTTACTCAATATTGTTATACCGCGTTCGCGTTCTAACGCGTTGCTGTCCATCACGCGGTCTGCGACCGTTTGATTTTCGCGGAAAACGTTGCCCTGTTTAAGCAGTTCGTTTACGAGCGACGTCTTACCGTGATCGACGTGCGCGATGATTGCGACATTTCGGATTTTTTCTTTATTCATAAATTGCGTGCGACCTGATCAAATAAAAACTGTGAATAAATTTTATAACATTCCGCGGAAAATGTCAATTAATTTATTAAGAGCCGCACGCGCCGCGGTAATAAATAAGGTATTGTACCGCGTCTTTTTCCGTGAATTTCGTCATAGCAATCAAATTAGAATACTACGGAAATAAAACGTTTTAACTATCGGCGATCCGTTCGCACGCGGATCAAAGCGATATCCCGCTCGCCGTCATAACTTGTTCGCGCTTTCGCCACAGCCATCTCGCCGCAAAACCCGTCAGCCACGCCATTATGCCCAACGCGACCGCCAAATATCCGTATGCGCCGACAGTCACCGCATATGCCGTGTCCTGCGCGTCGGCTAAGGCGAGTATTATTGTAAGCAGCGCCGTAAAAGCTATGAACATCGGATAAACGCTCAAACCTCTGAAATTGGCTTCCGGATTCTTTTTTGCGTATTCTTTGATACTGCCGTAACGTATTTTCGCCACCACCACCTGCACTGTAAAACATATGAGCATAAATAGAAAACCGCAAGCCAACGTTATGCCGAACGCCCACGGACTTTTCGTTACGGAATCTATAATATTTACTTCCACGCCGTACGGCATTACTACGTTCGCCGTTACGCCGGCGACGTCGCTCGACACGTAAATGTAATCCGCTCCGTAAAATATTATCCCGAAAACCGTAAGTATCGGGCTGAAAATCGATCTCGTTACCAGATCTTTATTGAGTCTGCCGCTTAAAAGCGCGTGATAATAACCGCAGGCAATACGCGTTATAACGGGCAGCGCGCACACGCACACAAAATAAAAAATATTGACGGTACAAAAAGGCACGAAAAGTTTTATTGCAACAAACAATGTCAACGGTATAAAAACAGTCAGCCCGTCCTGCGATGTCTTGCCGTTTTCCAGCAGCAAAAACCGCACTGCGGTAAAAATACCGACTATGATCGATATTATATACAAAGCGAAAAAAGCAACTATAAACATTATCCCGGGAATAAAATACTTCGCGTCCTTCATCTTTTCGCTTGTATACAGGTAATAAACATAATTTATATCGGACAGCTTTTCCGTATAAAGCTTTTCCATGACGCTCTGTTTTTTTTCGCTGCTTGCATTGGGATTTTTGGCGGACCATGCGGCGAACGCCGTCTGCGCCTGTAAGAGCGCGGCGGCGTATACCAATTGTATCTCCGCTCTGTGAACGTCTTTGTCGCTCGTATCGTAATACGCGGCAAGTATAAACTGCAATCCGCTCTGCTTTATCTTGCCGAGATGCCCTTCCGTTTTTGTGTCCGAAACCGAATCGGTGATAATTCCGCCTTCAACGTATCTTATTTCGAATACCGGCAGGAACATTCCCAACAATGCGACTGCAAGCATTATAAGTCCGACTATTACACCCATGATATTGAACTGCTTGGCATACCGAGTGCGTACGATCGTAGGATTTTTCCGCTTTTCTTCGAACAGCGCCGCCGTCGCCTTTTCCTGCTCGGGCAAATCGGTCGGGATCTTATCGTACAGCAACCAGCCGTGCGGATATTCTACACGGGGAAGCGTTTCGGCGTAATTGCCGGACGCAGTATTCGTCTGTACGTTTTTTTCGTTTTCTTCCATGTGTTTCTCCCTTTTCCGTAATGCCGCCGCAAATCTCACGGTATACCGCGCGTCGGGCGGCGAACCGCGCCGACCGCAGACATTATAACATATCGTATGGCTATATGCAACCATATAAACGATTATTTTTATACTATATTGTTGTACACAACCATATAGGGGTGTATGTATGAATAATGTTAATCAAGCTCTGGCATTGCGCATAAAGCAGCTGCTAAAACAAAAGCACATGACAAGATACCGTCTGTCGATGAACAGCGGCATAACGCATTCCACTCTTAAAAATATAATACACGAGACCGTCAAAGACAATCGGTTTTCCACAGTGATAATGATAGCGTCCGGATTCGACATGACGGTGAGCGAATTTTTGGACAGTCCGCTGTTTGACGAGGACAATTTAAATATTTGACCTGTCGCGGTGTTGTTAAACCGCAAAACGGCGCAAGCCGAAAACACGGGCTTCAGCGCGTTCGCAGTTTTCCTTTGCGCTTTTCGAACAGTCTGAAAGCGATAGCGGTCATATCGTCTTTGGGCGTGCCGCCCGAAAGCTTTAACGCGCGTTCGACCACGGCGGTGACAGCCGCTTCGGGATTGAACGCGGAAAGTCCGTTTATAAATTCCGGCAGCTCGTCGCCCGAAAAGCAATCGCTTATCCCGTCCGTCACCAACATCAACATCTGACCGGGATACAGGCGTTTTGTCGTTACGAACGGGCGCATTTCGTCGAGCACGCCCATCGGCAGCGAGTTCCCCTCTATTTTGAGAACGGTGTCCGCCGTCTTTATAAAGCACGGCGGCGAGCCTATCTTTATTATATCCACGTCCGCCGTGTCGAGATCGCATACTGTAACATCCGCTGCGGAGTAGTTTTCGGTGTCGGGCAGTTTAAGGAATCTGTTTACGCCGGCGACAACCGATCCGGGATCGAATCCGGCTTTATAAAAGCATTCAATAAGATCGACTGCTGCGCCGCTGTTTTCGCCTGCGCGTTCGCCCGACCCCATACCGTCGAACAGCGCCGTCAAAAATTTATCGCCGATACGCTTAAACGTATAACTGTCGCCCGACACGCCTTCCTTGGCTATGCCTGCGCGCGCGTAAACGGCTTCGTACTTGGGGCGTTTTTTAAGAGTTACCACGCTCCAGCCGGCAGCCTGAGTTTTTTCCAGAGCGCAAATTTCGCACTCGCGTTTTAAGCACGCGCCGACCGCTTTTTGGATCCGGTCGCGGTACGCCGAACCCGTGCGGACTATGGCGATCACCCTATCGCGCGTGCAAAACGCCTCGGCGCATTCCACGCCGACGGTGTTCAATTCGTCTATGATCTTACGCTCGGCGGCGCCGTCGAACCCGACCGGCAGCGCCTGATTTTTCCCCAGCTCTTCCAGAACGTCCTTTACGGCAACCATTCGTTCGGTGATCACGGCTTTCGCTTTGCTCTCGCACTCGCGTTCTTTGAGCGCGGTACGCGCGGAATCGGTGACCGACGCCCCGGCGGCTATCACATCCATGGTACGCGAGCACGATTCGGTAAAAAACGCAGGAAGCTCGGCGATAGCCGACTTGCCCGAACCGGCGCTTTCCGCAAGCTCCGTAAACGCCGCCGCGGACTTTTGCTTATCGCATTTATCGCGGTTTGCGCAGTACGGACAGATCTTATCCGACATCGCAAGACCAACCGCCGCGTAATCGGGCGGCTTGGGCGTAAGCACGTTCATCAGCCGCGCGGTCTCGTCGAACACGGACGACACAGCCAGCATACGGTTTCCGGCGTCGGCACGGGTGCGGTTTATGTAATGTCGCAATGCCAGCCGCGACGACCCGTCGAAATCGAAATAATCGCGTATCTTTTTTATCGCGCGCTTGGGTATTATACAGTATAAAAATGCTCCGGCAGCCAACATAAGCGTGTTCCATGCGACAAATATAGGTTCGGCATAAAACAGCACCGCGGCAGCGGCAAACATCCCTATAGCCGCCGTCGAACATAACGGACGCGGCAGTCGTGAGAACCCGACCGCCGTAAGCGTACAGACGAACAGCGCCGGTACGAATTCCGCGCCGCAATTCATGCCGACGCCCAACGCCGACATGCCGCCGCAGGCAAGCGCCGCAGGCGTTCCGACGGCGCTCAACAGCAATACGGAAAACATAGCCGGCACAAGCCCTATAACGAATATTTCGTATTCCGCCCTGCCGAACGCCATGCCCATTACAAGAAACACCGCGCAAAGCGATGCCGACTCCACAGCGCCCGGCTTGGCGGCAAACGCGTTGCGCGCACAGACCGCAACGTTCCGCGAAAAATAGTAAAACACACAGCCTGTAAACCCGGTGATCACAGCGTCGGCAATAGGCATGAACAATGCAAGCAGCACCGTTTCGACCGTAACGGCAAACAATGAACACAGTATTTTTGCCGTAGGACCGCCGAACCGTTTGAATTTAAGCCCCAAAAACCATCGGACCGCCATGATAAACACTACCGCTCCGCCGGTGTAAAGTCTCCACACGTCAAACGTAAAAAGAAACTGACAAAGTATGTATATCGGCGAGACGAACCCGATAAAAAATTCGCCCGATAACGCGCAGAACGCCGCAGTCCCGAACGGCGCTAACCCGTATACTTTTCCGCCGCAACACGCGACGAGCAACACGACCGCCGACAGCCACGATGCGGTTTTTATCATTTTTGCCATACGCTTTGTTTATAACATACGGCACAAAAACTTTTATGGCTAACAACCGCGAAATATACGATTATTTGTAGCTTTACATTGCAGACAACGCGATCGGCACAGTCTTTTATCTTTTATTACGCTTCGCGTCTGTTTACAAGCTCATATTCCGCGGAAGATAATAACATTCGTCTTATTTGCGTGCATAATAACAGTAAATAAACGATAAAAAAATATTTGTCAAATTCGCCTTACCGTAAACCCCCGTATGTTTTAAAACGTCTACTTAATATACACATATACACACATTTGATAAATTTTCAACATATTTCTTCACATGGATAAGGGAGAAACGGTATGAAAGGTATCGGAATCATAAAAAAACTATTTGTGCTGATTTTAATTATATCGGTATCGGCATGTATGCTTATAGCATGTGATCGCGGAAAAAATGTCGATAATCCTGAATATGCCGCTTTTTACGATTTGGAAACAGCTTATGAAAACGGGCTGCTTGCGCAAAATGATTTGCAGAATATTGCATATTACATGAATTGTTTGGAAAAACCCGATTTTGTTCCAAATCCGAAGCAGCCTGAAAATTTAAATTCACAAACTCAACAAAACATTAAGATATCATATCTGAAAATCTTACAGCAAGACTACCCTACTGCAAAAGTCGACAACGTAAAAATCGACAATTATTACGGAACGTATAACGGTTGCGTTGCTATTAAAATTTCCACCGATTTAGTTCTTTACGATTATATATTTATAGACAAAAAAGAAATCGGCGGAGTAGACTTTTATAACTATTGTGCGGCTTTTATTACAATATGCACAGAAAAATAACCGTCGAATATCAACTTTTATTACCTCGGTACACGAAAGCGACCGCCGTAAAACAACAAAACACTGCCGATAACTTTAACGCAAGAAAGCTTTTAAACCAATATATATATTGCTAAACACAATATTCTTACACAAAACACTCTCAATCAAAATAAGGAGATTATGTATGACCGGAAAATTCAAAAGTTTAGCGATATTGCTATGCACTCTTTTATTGGCGAGCATGTTTATCGCATGCAAACCGGATAAAAACGATAACGGATTAGAAAATGCTGTGTTTTACGATAATGTGCAATTATATTTACACGATGATTACCTAAATAACAATATAACACGATTCCCGTCAATCGATGGAAGTGATCAACGTCCCGAATATTTAATAAATATAATTCGATCGCAAACGGAATTTACCGCTGCCGTACAAGAAAATTATATCGATATAGACTTTGACAAAGAAACTCTTATACTGTATTTCTTCACCGATTTATATATGGGATTTGAATGTCGGCTGCAAAATATACAAATAAACGATCGAAAACTGAATATTAACATATTTCATGCCATTGACGACGCTCCTTGTACTTCACTCCCCACTCAAAGATGTTTGGCAATAAAAACAACTCTCTCCGACTTCGATTCGGTAAATGTAAAAATCACTTATTCGTAAAACTGATCGATAAACATTCATCACGATCTATCAACAACTGTTTCTTTCACACTCTCGGTACGCGAAGAAAAAACAAACTAACGGATAACATTGCTATCGATAACAAAAAAGACATATTATTAAGGAGCTTAATATGAAAGGTATCGGAATCATAAAAAAACTGTCCGCGATTATTTTAACGGTTACGCTGGTGTTTTGCATGTTCAATTTCACAGTTGCGTGCGGAAACGACGACGAAAATACCCCGTTATACACATTTCCGGAAGTAAGCGATACATTAATAGACGGCGCGTATTTTATTACAGACGCAGGATTTGCGGAGTATAAAAAAGAACATAACGCTTATGACGGGCTAAAATTCGGATTAACGGTAGCCATTTGTAACAATAAACTTTCTACTACTCTTTATAAATATGAATTTACTCTCTCATTCGTAAACGGTATATATCGCGGGAAAGCGTACGGTTTAGGCGAAGGACATTATTTAGATATTGCGTTGGACGGTGATATGTTATATGTAAAACGTTACGAGTCAGATTACCAACATTATCAATATAAACTGGATACAAGTTATACGGTAGATCACGAATACGGATATGTATTGGATCCGCCTCAAGATTATCGTATTGAAACAAATGTCGATTCTAAAAAATCTTATTTATATTTCATAGAAGATTTCAGAAACGGATATGTCACAGTGGGCGAATTGCAGTCGACCACGGAAGAAAGTGTTACGGAAGTGCATTACCACTCTTGGTATTTAAGTAAATCGCACGTATACTTTGACCATAATTATTTAAAAGTCGGTAAATATACGTTGAAAATATACCATAAAGGAAAACCTAAAATAGACAAAGAGAAAAAGATAGTATATACGACACATGACTCGCCGAGTTTGTTATTCGAAGTCTGCGTTAACGAAGACAATGCCGTTACCGTGACCGAAATTCAATAAAAGGAGCAGCATTATGAAAATACAAAGAAAACAACGTACGGTTATCTTTACTCTGGCTACGGCGATTGTATCGCTTCTCACCGCAATACTGTTTCTCTCACACTCTCGGTACGCAAATACGGAAAAATGAACTAACGAATGACATTTAACAATAACAATCAAAAATCAATTATAAGGAGCTGATCATGAAAAGTATCGGAATCATAAAAAAACTGTCCGCAATTATTTTAACGGTAACGTTGATGTTTTGCATGTTTTCTTTATGCGGTTGCATCGATCGTGCGAACGACTATACGGAATCGGAACATATTCAACGGGTAACAAATTTAGCAAAAAAGCGATATATTCAAGAAAATACGCCATACTCGGACTTGCATGTTTATCCGTTATACAATAAAAATGATAAATTGGAATACTTCTTAATAGAGATGGAACCATACGGGTACGACTATATCAAACTTCACGATAATGATTTCGGGCATAGTCTATATACTCGGAATGCGTCGAACAATTGGCCGTGGGCACGATATGTCGTAGAGATCGGTTCGTGGGCATATCTCAAAGACGATAACGGAATAATAAGAGATTTCAAAGACAGACGGTGGACGGAATTAGATGAAAATAATGATCCTATCATATATAAATGCAGTCATTTTAAAGCTGCCGATATTCAGGACGAACGAAGATATTTACTCGATGTTGAACAGGGTAACGAGTATGGATATATGCCAGCCATTAAAAGAAACGGTCGATATTTAAATCTATTATCCATGGATTATATGGATTACAATTATTCTGTAGATACAAAAAAATGGCCAATTGCAGGTATAGGATCTTTCGAACCTACTCACCTGCTCGATTTATAGGAGAAATATCATGGCTACAAAAAAAAGTAACAAATTTATCTACTTTGCTCTTGCTATTATTGTTTTGTTTTGCACATTCATACTCCATATTTTTATAGTGAAACAAAGTCATGCAATTGCACAAGTAGAATATAACACCATTAATAATCAAATAATACCACTTAATATAGGTAAAAACGATCCAGCAATAGATATGTCAGACGCTAACACTCAAGATCTAACTCATATTAAATACATACAAAACAGCGGATATTTTCTTGCCAATCCACAACATGCGCCACAAAACCCCAGCTATAATGTTGCAGGGACCTGCACAACTGTAGCCATGCAATTGTTATTAGGGTATCACAATTATAATACTGACAGACGCCTTATACCTGAATTTGGTAAAAATGGACGTAGATTTTTAAGCAACGACTTTGGTGATCTTTTACAAAGCCCCATAGTCCATCCAAACAATGCAGTCGGACAAGGTCGATCAAGCATCGGCACAGAAAAAGGCGTATATGATGAAATTTACGATTTAACAGTATTAGGTAGTTTCCCTGGTTTAGGTCAGGCTGTCGGGCCTGTAGCAAATGCTGCCACTGACTTTATAAACGAATATTCCATTATAAAAGACAATGTTACTATAAAATCATCATCTTTTTCACTAAATCAAGTCTACGATGAAATAAATGCCGATAGACCTGTAATTGTTGGGATGTCAATAATATTAAATGGTGCAGACAGTTATCACGTAGTAGTCGCATATGGTTATGCAACATTAAAAGGAATACCGGGATTGATTGTACATTATGGATGGGGTGATAAAAATTTTCATGCTTGGGTGCCTTGCGAATATTTCGGATATCAAATAAAGATGCAAGTAAGACACACTCATAATCTAATAGATACCGAGATTAATTTAATAAATACTTACAGGGAACTAAAATGTTCCGAATGTGGGTACTCAACTGTTGATAATTTATATAATTTAGATGAAACATGTCATAAAATAATAAGCATTAATTATATCATAAAGGGGAAAATAATTATTCCTAACACTATAAATAATATCTCAATTAAAGAAATCGGCAATAATGTTTTTGCAAATACATATATTCATGAAATTGAATTAGGATATAATATAACTAATATCGGAAACAGCGCGTTTAAAAATTGCGAACAATTATCATCAATAAATATCACATCTGGAATACAGCAAATCGGGTTTGAAGCATTTAGCGGATGTAATAATTTAAATTTTATAGTTAATGAATATAGTCAATATTTTTCCGTTATTGATAATATGTTATGCAATAAGCAACAAACAAGCATACTTCATACAGGAAACATTTCGACCAAAATAGTTATACCTGAATCCATAACACAAATCGCGCCATACGCTTTTGCCGGAAACGGTAATCTGCAAATATTAAAATTCAACAACCCCATTACGACAATAAGCGAATATGCGTTTTCGGACTGCAACAATTTGTCGGAAGTTGTATTCAATTCGGAAGTTACAAAAATAGACGATCGTGCTTTTGCAGATTGCGCAAATCTCGGTGTGGTGATGTTTAAATCAAATAACGCGCCCGCAGTCGGTTCCGACGTACTTCTAAACGACGACATAACGATATACGTTCCGTATAATGCACAATCGACATACAAAGCCGCTTTCTCTCAATATGCAAGCCGTATAGATTCCGTTCGATTCCCCGTGTACTTTATGGACGGAGAACATGTAATAGAAACAAGAGACGTTTATTACGGTTCTACAATTTCCCTGCCCGATTATTCGCCCGTCGGTTACGATCTTATCGGCTGGTACGACAATCTCGAATTTACGGGTGAACCGTACGTAAACGGGGGCTTATGGAATTCGGAAGGAACCGTTATGCTTTACGCCAAAACAGAGCCGCAGGACTGCACCGTGGTTTTCGACGCTGACGGCGGAGTATTATCGGGCGGCAACATATTGACCGTAAAATACGGACAAGCATTCACTACGGATGTAACGGCAACAAAAACCGGCAATGTTTTGGACGGATGGTATTTAGGCGATGTAAAGTACGTTACGGAAGACGGACGCAGTATGCGGACGTGGGACAGAACGGAAATAACCACTCTCACAGCCAAATGGTCGCTCAAGGAGTACGAAATACAGATCAACGACAAAGGAAACATAACATGGTTGAGCAACGCCGGGCTGTCCGACGAACCTTGCTATATACAATACGGCACCGTCTTAAACGCTATAAATCTCATTGCGATATTTAAACAGTCGGCGCAGGGCTATAAGGAGGGTCGTATATTCGATCACTTTAATTACGGGGATGCGACGCTCGACTGGACAAGCATACCCGATCTGGGCGCGGACAAATCGGTTATAACTATAGTACCCGTATGGAAAAAAGAAAAGCATACTATTTATTTCAACACTCTATGCAACGTAACAGTAAACGAAATAACCGCATGTTATGAAAATAGTATAACTTTGCCGACGCCGTATCGGAAAGGATATACATTCGGCGGTTGGTATGACGAAGAAATCGGCGGCACAAAAATTGAATGGGTCTTAATGCCCGATCTGACCGAAAATGAA
>CAJUBY010000002.1:76787-98165 GCA_910585055.1 uncultured Christensenella sp.
GAGATCTACACAGCTTTTTGCTAAATGGACTAACAACACATATAAAGTCTATTATAAAGCCAACGGCGGACGCGGTACTATGACTCTTACGAATCACACTTACGATTACGCTTCCAATCTTCGACTCAATTCATTCACGAGAACAGGTCACGACTTTATAGGTTGGGCTACTTCCGAAACAGGCACAGCAGAATATGCGGATGGAGCGAGCGTTATGAATTTAGCGAGCGGTCAAGGCGCTTCTGTAAATCTGTATGCCGTTTGGCAAGCTAAAAAATATAAAATAACATATAAAAATCTTACAGAAGGAATGATAGTAAACCCGGATCAGTATACTTTCGGGATCGGGATTTATCCAATGCCCGTCATAAAAATAAAAGACCCCAACGGGCGTTATCAGAATTTGGATAAGTTCTACGGCTGGTATACTTCGACAGACTTTAATACTCAGGTTACAACAATTTCAACAGAAATGACAGGCGAAATTACACTCTATGCAAAATACGATTATTTTGTAATGGCGATACATGATACCGGCAAAACTTATACGGTCACAGATGCCGGAGTAAATAAAAATCCGAACTTCGATTTGGATATTTACCTTAAAAGTGTTTACTACGATAAAATTAAAGACACTACGCTGAAAAAGGTAAGGATCGAGTTTTCTTTTGATCTTTGGGAAGTGGACGACGGATATCAACATATATATATCAGAATAAAAGATTTGCCGCTTGTATCGATATGGAGCAAAAAGATAGATCACAGCGGTGGCAAAAAACCTTATACTTACACGGCAGAATTCGATATCGAAGACTTAAAAACATACGATAATCTTGTAATGTATTTCGATGCATCTGGTGCATTTTCGGATACATGGAAATTCAACAATTTTAATTTAAGCGTTTATCTCGTCAACTGACCGCACGCAGCTGTGTGCAGATATAAAAATAACAGCGGTCGGTACATAACAACGCCGCGGAGCGTCATTACGTTCCGCGGCGTTCGCGTTTTATATTAAAATTTACGGCAATCGTAATGCGTCAATTATAGCACGGCGAATAAGCTCGGCTCTTGCGCCGGCATTCCCGTTGCGGTCAGCCTTTTTTGTTTAACGTTCTTATAAGTTCGGTACCGACGGTTATCCCGTCCGCAACGGCTTTGCCTATCTGTTTTATGCCTGCAGTGCAGTCGCCAACCGCATACATTCCCGGCACGTTCGTCATGCCGTGTCCGTCGACTGTTATATTTCCGTTTTTATCGGTCATCACGCCGACGCTTTTCGCTATTTCCGAACTGCCCAAAACGCCGAGCGCGACGAAGATCCCGTCGAAGTAAAGTTTGCCGCCGTTGTCGAACTCCGCGCCCTTAACCCTGCCGTCTTCGCCAAACACGCGCGTTATCTTGTCGGTTACGGCATTGTCTGCTTTAAAACACGGCGTATCGCCGTTTGTCAAAAGCACGGCGTCCGCGACTTTTTTGAGCACGTTATACTCGTGCTCGGCGAATTCGCCCGAACCGATGACCGCTACTCGCTTTTTTCTGTAAAAAAACGCGTCGCACACGGCGCAATAGCTTACGCCCCTGCCTTCGTACTCGGCTATGCCCGGAATGTCCGCATGTTTCCGTCCCACGCCCGTAGCGATCACCAGCCGCCGCGATAATATTTCGCCTGCGGTCGACGTCACAATAAACAAGCTGCCGTCAAAGCTGACAAAAGTCACCTGCCCGTAAATTATTTCCGCACCGACCGACCGCGCCTGCTCTATGCCTACGTCGTACAGCGCCTTGCCCGAGATCTCGCCGGTACCGTAATAATTCTGGATGCGTTCCGCGCGGTGCAGAGCCGATCTTCCGTGATGAACGAGCGCAGTTTTAAGTCCGCCGCGCGCGGCGTACAGCGCCGCCGAAACACCGCCCGGTCCGCCGCCGACTATCGCCGCGTCGTATATCTTTACATTTTCTTTACCGTCCATGTCCGCTCCCTTTCTTTATATATTATACTCCGAGCGGAAATAAGTGTCAATTTCTTTTTAAACGGTCTACGCCGCACGATATACCGCAACCGATGTTTTACCGACAAAATTCATAAGTAAGTACGAAATTACCGTCGGCGCACGCATATTACCGCTTAAGATCCGTCTGCGGATAATATACTGCCGCGCCGATATATTTACTTAATTTAAAAACGCCGCAAAGTATATCGCTTTACGGCGCTAGCACGATCTCGGGATTTATGTCGGCGCAGCGAACGGCGGTCAAACGTCGACGCTTGGGTCATTCCACAACGAATATAAACGAATAAACGTCCTGACCGCCGTCGAATTCGTAAAATTCCATATCCGGATATTTTACCGCGACATATTCGCCTATCCTTGCGGCGAGCGCTTCGTCGGCGTGTTCTTTGCCGCGCACCGCGATTATTATGGATCTGTCCGTCTTGTCGATCCCGTCCAAAAGCCGACACGACGTTTCGTAAATATCGTCCGAGTACGAAAGCAGACGTTTACCGGCAAACCCCAGCCAATCGCCCTTTTTTATGTTTTTACCGCCGATATTGCAATCGCGCACAGAGTACGTTACAAGTCCCGTCTCGACCTCCGCGACAGCCGTGTCGAACGCCGCCTTTATCGTTGCGGTATCGTCCGAAGAATAGTCGAGCATGGACAGCGCCGCATAGCCCTCGGCAAGGGTCTTGCTGTTTATTACCACTATCTCCGACTTGCCGTAAAGCTCCGCCGCCTGATTCGCGGTCATGATTATATTGGAATTGTTGGGAAACACGAATACGACCTGCGCGTCTACTTCGTCGAACGCGGAAATAAAATCCTGCGCGGACGGATTCATCGTCTGTTTGCCGTCGACGACATAGTCCGCGCCGAGCGAAAGGAACTGTTCGATTATCCCTGCGCCGTCCGCCACCGCGACGCACGCATACTTGCGTTTTTCTTTCTTTTCGACCCGACGTTCAAAGCGGTTGCGCACTACGGCTTCCGTGTGCTGTACCGACATGTTTTCGACCTTTACCGCGATAAGCTCGCCCACCTTCAGGCAGTATTCGATAACTTTGTTAGGCTCGAAAGTATGTACGTGCAGTTTAATGCGCGTTCCCGTTTTAAACGCGACTATTGATTCGCCGCCCATCGAGTTCAAATAATCTATCAAAGTCTGAACGTCGTACTCTTTTACATCGGTCTTGACGTTCGTAAGCTGTACGGTAAGTTCGGTGCAATACCCGAATTTCATATCGCTGTTTTCGTCGAAATCATCCGCGCCGTCTGCGGCTACGGTCGCAGCCGTTTCCGCGCCGTCTGCGTACGGCAAAACGCCGCCGCCCGTAAGCGCGCGCAGCATCCCTTCCGTTATATAAACCAAACCGGCGCCGCCGCTGTCGATAACACCGGATTCTTTAAGAACCGGCAGCAGCTCGGGAGTGCGGTCGAGCGACGCGTACATCTCGTCGAGCAACACGGTAAAATACGTCTTGAGTTCCGCGCCGTTGTCCGTCTTTTCCGCCGCGGCGCACGATTCGCGCATCACGGTAAGGATTGTGCCCTCTGTGGGCGCGACCACCGCCGAATAAGCTTTTTCGACGCCTGCCGAAAACGCGGCTTTTATATCTCCGACGCAGGCAACGCTTTTGCCCGAAAACCCGATACGCACGCCTTCGAAAAACTGCGAAAGTATTACGCCCGAATTTCCGCGTGCCGACAGCAGCATTCCGTGCGCGGCTTCGGCGGCTGCCGCGGATATGTCTTTGGCGCCTGCGGTAACTGCCGCGGCGCCGCCCTCGACGGTACGCGCCATGTTTTCGCCCGTGTCCCCGTCGGGTATTGGAAACACGTTCAGTTCGTTTACTATCCGCACATTATTGCGCAAATTGACAGCGCCGCTTTTCAGCATTTCCGCAAAAAGCGCGCCGTCTAGGATCTTGACCGACATCCGTTAGATTCTCCTGTATTCACATCGGCGATAATTAATGACCGCGGATCAGTTTATCGCCGCATACCTGTTTCCGAACGCGTACAGCGCCACGGTATCGGGACCGGCAGACGCGCCGATGATCGGTCCCACAACACCGATATAAACATCCTTGGGCGCTATTTTTGCTTTGACCTGCTCGGCGAGATACTCGGCGTCGGCTTCGCAGTCCGCGTGCATTACGAACACAGTCTGTTCCGACGCGGGCAGTTCCGCATCGACAAACGACGCCTTAAGCATGTCGACGCATTCGTCCAATGCGTTCTTTCTGCCTTTGACTTTTTTAACCGCTTCGTTTTCGCCTTTGTCATTGCTTATAAGTATAGGCTTAACGCCGAACAGGTTGCCGAAAAACGCCGTCGACGCTTTTACCCTGCCGGCGCGCTTGAGATATGTAAGCGATCCGACCGTACAAAACTGCATGGACTTTTCCGCAAGCGACGCCGTCTTTTGCGCTACTTCGTCCGCGCTCAACCCCTGTGCCGCAAGCTTTGCCGCTTCTATAGTTACTATGGCTTCGCCGCCGCACGAATTTTTGGGATCGACGCACAGTATCTTCCGATCGGGATATTTTTCGGCAAGCTGTTTCGCCACCACCTGACCCATATTGTACGATCCCGAAAGCGCCGACGAACACGCCACGTAAACTATGTCGTAACCCTGTTCCAAATACATTGTAAACACGCGTTCGAATTCCTGCGCGGATACTTGCATTGTAGTTATACGTATGCCCGAACGCATAGCGTCGTAAAACTCTTTTACCGTATACAGATCCCAGTCCGTGGAGGCGTATTTCTCTTCGCCGCTCCACATAATGCTCATGCGCGCATAGTCGATATCGTATTTCTCGCGCATCGCCTTATCCATATCGGCACAGGAATCGGTTATTATTTTTACTTTGTTCATTTAATCATCTCCTTGAATAACCGCATTTACATGTGGTAATTTGTCGATGATATGATACCAAATATCGGCATGTTTGTCAATAGAAAAATTTACCGTCACAACGGATATAAATCCGATTTTACGGTTGTGAATTTCAGTAAAACCGAAATACGATCGGAAAGTTGAAAAAGTACGATACAAAACATTATATCTTGTGTGTTCGGCGATCCGGTATAAACGACAGCGGTATCATTGCCCAATATCTACAGCACTTCACAGCCTTTATCGGATCGGATCTCTATTGTCACGCCGCGACGCTTCGCATATTCCTTGAGCGCGGCTAACTGTGTGCCGTATTCGAATAGCAAAAACGCCGAATATTCGTCTCCGCAATGTTCACCATTAAAAAAATCCGAATAAGAACATGGTTTCCAAAACCTGGAAAACGCCGTTCTAAGGAGCGCGTCGCGTTCGGCGCAGTCGAAAACATCGGACGTTTTACACTCCGCATAAGTAAGCAATCCGTCAAGTCTCAACAGATCCAAGCTTATACAATACATAAACTCGTCCGTTTTTACGCGCATTATCCAACGTGATATACCTGTCTGCGCCAAAAAATCCACGTATGCGTACGCTTCGTCGCCCAAGCTGCCAATGCCGTATTCGTTGGGCAGCTCGGATAAACTTGTGTACACAGTACGCATTTCCGAGCGGTCATCGGTGTTTTTGCTGTCGGAGCTCTGCGCGCTTCCGCGGCGATTTTTAAAATCGAAATACATTATTGCAATTTTATGCGTATCCTATGCGCGCCCACCGCGCTCTCTCATAACTACCGCGCCGAATGTACCGAGGATACCGTCGGCATAATGCCGCGCGTACACGGTCTCGCCGACAGCAGGTACATCGCACGGCGCGCCGCTGCGATTGAAATACGCTTTTACCGTTTCACCGACGGTACGCCGTTCTATCACCAGCAGATCGCCGACGGCATACACGGAATATCCGCCGCTTTGAACGCTGCGCAGTCGTTTAAGCGCAAGCGCGGACTTATAATACGAAAAATATATCTCGTCCCGAGTCTCGAACGTCCAATCGAACGTTCGTCTGCAATCGGGATCGCTGCCGCCGTCCATGGGAAATTCCGTACCGTAAAATATGCACGGTATGCCGGGAAGCATTATCAATGCGACAAGCGCGGATAGTACGAGATCCGTATTTCCGCCTGCCAGCCGTAAAAATCTGGGCGTGTCGTGATTGTCGAGAAAATTGAGCATCATGCCGTTGACCTGTTCGTAATTTTGCATGAGGATGCCGTTCAGCCGATTTGCGGCTTCTTCCGCCGACACGGCGCGCACGCCGAAATGATCTATAAGCACTTTATGCACACGGTAATTCATCACTCCGTCGAATTCGTCGCCGCGCAAATAATGGGTGTTTTCGTGCCACACTTCGCCGATCAGCAGCGCATCGGGATTAACTGTCTTTACAGCCTTTCGTAATTCCCTCCACATAGTGTGCGACACCTCGTCCGCTACGTCCAAACGCAAGCCGTCGAATCCCGATTTGATATATTCGACTGCTATGTTTATAAGATATTCGCGCACTTTTTTATTGCTTGTGTTCCATTTCGGCATATATTTGCAATCGGCAAAGTACGCGTAGTTGCCTTTTTCGAAGTCGGGACGGTCGCCGTCTGTCAAAAAATACTCGCGGTATTGCGACGCTGCGCCGTAATTTACGGCATCGCAAAAAAATTCGTGCGACATATCGCAATGATTGAACACCGCGTCGAGCATAACGCGCATATTGCGGTCATGCGCTTGGGTCAAAAGACAGCGCAAGTCGTCGTTGTTCCCAAACTGAGGATCGACGACTGTGTAATTCTTTATATTGTATTTGTGATTGCTGTCGGCACAGAATACAGGCGTAAGATACAGAGCATTTATGCCCGTTTCCGCAAGATAATCGAGCTTGGATATTATGCCTTTAAGATCGCCGCCGGCAAAGCAACGTGCCGTCGGGATCTCGTTCCATTCCTGAGTTATGTATCCGTCGTATTTGCCGTGATCTCCGCGGCTGAACCTGTCTACGAATATCTGATAAAATACGGCGGAATCCGTCCAGGACAGACGCTTTACAACATCCGACTGATTAATGAACGGAAACTGAAAAAACGTATAATACGCCAAAACAAAATCATACGTTTCCGACAGCCCCGCTTCCGAATAATAATATATCTTATCTCCCGTATCGCCACTGTCCGTCTTTTCGTACAGCTTGAATATATACGCGAAGCGCACATCGGTAAGCTTTATGTCCGTTCCGTAGTAATCGAACAATCCGTCCGTCGATACCAAATGCATTTCCGTATGCGATCTGCTTTTGGTAAAATCGTATTTGTTATTGTACAGCAGCTCCGCGCGCGAAAAATTTTCGCCTGCCGCCACGCGCAAAATTATCCTTAAAGTGTTTTCGTCGAGTGCGTAAGCATATTCGCTTTCGGGGCGGTGATAAATGGCATACTCGTTCATATGTTTTCCTTTGTCAAAGGTTTAAGTTTAAAGCATATGCTCCGCGGCTTATAAGCGGAAGTTCATAAAAATACCGATAGCTGCAAGACGGATCCGAATTTTGTTCGGGTGTTTTAAACACAGCTGCATCAATTTAAAAAACTACGACGGTAAGTATTGAGCGGTCGTCCGCAGAAAACAAAATAGCGCGTGCGGCGCTAACGCTGCCCGGCTATTTTACAAGCGCTCTGTGCGATACGACCTCCGCACGTTCCGTCGCTTTTTTAAGACAGTCGAGCACGGCGTCTATCCTTGCATCCGTAAGCGCCGGAGCGACGTAAAAATTTCTGTCCGACAGTTCCTCCAGCTTGGGCAGTGAAGTGTTGACAGTCACTATGTTTCCGTGCGGAACCGCGCCGAGCGAGTTGCCGCTCAAAAACACAACGTCGCCGCATATTCCGCGGATCTCGCCCTTTAACGTCTCGTTATAAGTATCCACAAGCACGACGCTGAAATCGTGCCCGAACTCCCGTTCCCCCGCGCGCATAACTTCCGAAAAATCCTGATAAACCTGGAAAAACAATTCGTCGTTTATCTTGGCGTCTATAGTAAGCATCGGAACGTAATTTTCTTTCGCAAGCCGGCGAAACCGCTGTTCTTCCATACCGGCGCAGACGATGGCGTCGGCAGTGTCTATCCTTGTGGCGTCGAGATGGGTACGGATCAAAAGACCGTAACCGTTTTTTTCGAGCGCTTTGCCGAACATGCGTATAAGGTCAAAGCTTTCCGCTTTCTGCAAGACCGAAGAATGTTTATCGGTCAAAAGAATAACGTTACTGCTTTTATTATTGGCAAGCGATTGAGCCAGCTTTGACGGACGGTAATTATAAAGATTGACTATCTGCAAAACCTTTTGCTTAGTCTCCTTTGTGTACCTTTCCTCGTTGACGCCGTTTATCACGTACGACACCGTGGCTACCGACACGCCCGCTTTGCGCGCTATGTCCTTTATCGTGATTTTTGTCATGATCCCTTCCTTATCGACCGTCTCCCCCGCCTCGATGACGGGCGGAGACGATAGAAAGGTATGATATGGTGAGGGTTAATGATGAGCTGAACAAAAGTATCCGCCGCCGCGGTATGCACGTCAGGCAATAACGGACCGCCGTATTCGGCTCCGACCGCAGCTGCGGACATATCGGATTATTGGGAAATGGCTTCTATTTTGGTAGCGGCTTTGTTCCAGCCTGTTGCGGCTTTATACGCTTCGACACTCGCCGAAGGCACATAGATCTTTCCGACAAAGCCGATGGGCAAGAACGTCGTACCGGAATCTGTTTTTTCGGGCGGAGTTTCCGCAAGCACCGTAATGACCATGGATTTATTTGCCATGGAGAATACACTGCCCTCTATATACTTAAATTTACTCCCCAAATTGACTGTAGTCAGCGCCGTCGCCTTATAGAAAGCCTGATATTCGATGGACTCTACATTCGGCAGATTTATGCCTACTATCCCCGATAGAGCGAATGCCGCGACTTTGATCGTTACTGCGTTTTCGAGCGTGAGCGTCTGTCCTGTTACCGCCGCGTAATCGGCACAGGCGTAAACGGTCTTTTCGTCAAGGCTCATCAGCAATCCATTTTCCACCTTAAACGATCGGCTGCCTGCCTCTACCGTTATCTTAACTTTACTTCTGTTTGCCGTGACATCGGAAAATACTTTTAATATATCTTTAGCGATAGAATCCGGCAATGAAGTAAGTTCTTTTGGTATAGTGACCGTTTCCGTTCCGTCGTACGAGAATGTTCCGGCATACGAAATAAATCTGCCGTCGTTCCACATTGTCCAGTCGCCTATAGTCACTTCGTAAGGAACAAGCTCTATCATCGCGGCATAGGCGCTCCACCCTTCCGCGGTTTTGTACGCTTCCACGCTGTCCTGCGGAACGTAAATCTTTCCGTTGAAATCAGAGTCGAACACAGACGCTCCGGCAGTAGGTACGGCTGTTGTGCGGACATAGATTATAGCATCGGATTTGATACCGCAGAGCGCATTTTGATCGAGCGCCGTCAGTTTATCGCCTATATCCACAGTCGCCGTAACTGCACAGCCGTAAAATGCGTAAGACTCTATACGGGTGACGTTGGGCAACACGACGGATGTCAACTTTTTGGCGTTTGCAAATGCGTAGCCTTTTACCGACGTTACCGTTTCGGAAGTATACGACTCCGCCGTACCCGATGTGGGGTATGCGTAAAGTACAGTTCCGTCCGCGCTTAACAACGCGCCGTTTTGGTCTACCTTAAACGCCGTATTACCTTCTTCCACGGTAAACGTAACATTTTCGAGGAAAACGATGTCTACACCGAAAATTCCCCAAATACCGTTTGCGGAGTTGCCGAAGCTTTTTACGTTTGCGGTGATCAGTATGTTATTCAAATCGCCTTCATAAGCCGTAGCCACACCGTTTTCGTCGACCGTCCACTTGCTACCGGTAACGATCTCGGGCGCATCGTTATTGTCAAGCGAAGAAAGCGGCATTATCCTGTGCGCCCAACGGCTCCAATCGGCGTGCGTTTTGTACGCGTCCACCAAACTGTCTTTGACGTAGATCTTAAACAGGGCATCTGCCTTGGAAAACGCTTTATCATGCGGCACATTGCTTATATCCGCAACACTGTTTCCGCGAAGAATAAGTTTTGCGATCGGTTCCGAATAGAACATTGTCGTATTTTCCCGTGTAAACTTTGTCGCATAGGTGTCTACTACTCTGACATTATCACCGACGAACAGCTTATGACTTACTTCGGTCAAAGTATCGGGAAGCACTATCCTATTGAGCAACGAACTTTGTGTAAACGCATTACTATCTATCGAAGTCAGTTGCGAACCTTCTTCGAATTCCACGCTCCTGAGATTTTCGCAATACGCAAACGCTCTGAACGCAACCGTTTCCACCGACGCAGGGATAACGATACTTTCGAACCCGGTACCGCTGAAAGCCTGAATACCGAGGATCGACAGCTTCGAAGGGAACTTGAATGTTGTGATCTCGGTACAATCGGAGAAAACATTCCTGCCGAATTCCGTGATCCCGTCCGGAAGATTTACTTGCGAGAGTTTCGAACAGTCGGAAAATACATAATCGGGCAGTTTTTTGATAGTGCCGACGATTTCGACGTTTTCCAATTTCGGACATTTTTGGAACGCGTAATTTCCGATCGAAGATACGCCGGTCAGATTTATGCCGATAACTTCGGCGCAATTGGCAAATGCATATTTCCCGATACTCGATTGCTGCAATAAAAGCGATGTAAAGCCCGTACCGTAAAACGCATAATCGGGGATCTCCGAGATCTTGCCGAAGTCGAACGTTTTTAATCCGGAACAACCGTAAAATGCGTAAGAACCCACCGACGAAAGCTTGGGCAAAGACAGCGTCTTTTCTTCTGTTATTTTGTTATAGAATGCATAGCCCGTCACAGTTGTTACATCGTTCCACGAAAGTGTGTCGGCGCCGCCTATGTAATAATACAGTCGAGTACCGTCTGCGCTTACCAGCGCGCCGTTTTGTATTTTAAACGCAGTGCTGCCTTCCTGTACCGACAGCGACGTACATTTGGCTAAATTCTCGACGGACTTAAACACGGTTATAACGGACTCGAGCTGCGTCACCGCTTTGGGTATCACGACCGAAGCGTAATCGTCTGTAGGCGCATAATCCAAGATTTTGCCGTTTATTACGGTCCAGCCGTTTTCTACAAAATACAGACTTTCGTCGACGAACCGTTCTTTCCATTGCGCCCACTTGGCTCCTGCGCCTACTGCCCAACCGCTGTTATCCGCTACGATATCGGCGTAATTCTCGTGTTTGCACAAAAACAGCGCATCGGATTTAAACGAATCGGTCTTTACCTCCGTCGGATTAACAAACCCGTCGAGATAAACTTTTATCGCATTATCGAACGACGATCTGTCGATCTGTTTTAAGCTGGCGGGAAGCGTTATCTCTTTAAGTAAAGTACATCCGCCGAACGAGCCGCGTATGACCTGTACACACGAACCAAGATCGACTTTGGAAAGCATCGAACAGCCGACGAATGCGGACGCGCCTATATCCACCGCCTTTTTGAATACTACTTCGGTAACTTTCGTGCTTTCGAATACGCGGTCCGACAATGTGACAAGTTCGTCGAAAACGAGCTTGCCGGTCACACCCGACTGCTTAAACGCATAATTGCCTATTTCTGTAACTGCCGGATTAAGATCCGTATCCGCGAGTTTGGTGCATATCTCGAAAGCGGAGACGCCTATCGAAACAACGCCGGACAGATCGAGCTCCGTCAGTTCGGCGCAGCCGTAAAATGCTCTTGCGCCTATTTCTCTTACAGTCGAAGGCAATATAACCGTTTTTACGTTGCCGATACCGTCTAAAAATCCTGCCGGGATCTTGGTGACGGCGCCTTTTATCTCGACGGATACTATATTGTTATACGCCGCAACGGGATCGCCGGACACGGTCGAAAACAACCGATCGCCTAGCGACGTGCAACCCATACCCAATACCACGTTTCCGCCTACGCCGTACAGCGCATTGTTTCCTATGGAAGTCATGCTGTCTGGGAAAGTTATATCCTTTAGTTTATTATCCTTATAGAAGGCACGGTTGCCTACGGTATCGAGTTTGCTGTTTTCTTCGAACACTACCGAGGTAAGTTCGGTACATTCGGCAAAAGCGCTGTTGCCTATAATTTCGACAGATGCCGGTATAGTGACCGTAGTGATACCCGTAAAACCGTTAAAAACATTGTCGCCGATACTTTCGATCTTTACGCCTGCAAACGTCAATGCCGTTACGCTTTCCTTACCGGTTGCCGAGGCAAAAGCGTCTGCGGCTATAGACGTTGTTTTTTCGGGGATCTCCAAAGCCGCCGGCAAAGCTCCGTTCCACTTTACGAGAGCCGTACCTACAAACACCGCGCCGTTTTTATTCAACTCCGCGGCGAACCAAGGCGTACCGTTGAACGCGGCGGTACCTATGTTTGTCAGTTGCTCCGACCCTTCCACCGTTGCGAGCGCAGTACAGCCGTCGAATGCGTGATCGCCCACCGCCGTTACTTTTTCGCCCAGCGTTACCGCCGTTATCTTGGTATTGCCTTGAAGTATGTAAGCAGGTATTGCCGTTACATCGGCGCCGACAGCGAATGAGTCGATAGACGTACAGCCGTCGAACATGCCCGTACCGCCTTCCTGTACCGCCGCGGCGGAATTAAGCGTAACGGATTTAAGCGCGGTATTGCCTGCAAACGCTTTTGCGCCGACGGTTTCCAGTCCTGCCGGAAGAGTGAGCGCAGTATACGACGCGCCCTCGAACGCACTCTCGCCCACGCTTATCAGCGAGCCCGGAAGTTCCAGCGCGGTTAAACCCGTGCCGTAAAACGCTTTTACGCCTATAGTTTCCACTTTTGCGCCCAGCTTAAGCGTTTTGAGCGACGCCGTATTCATAAACAAATATGCCGGTATTGCCGTTACATTATCGCCCACGGTAACTTTTACAAGCGCAGAACAGCCTGTAAACGCGAGTCCGTTTTCGGGTGTGCCCTCCGCATCGGCGGCATTGTATTCCGCTTCCGTAAGCGCCGCGCACGATACGAACGCGCCCGTGCCTATCTTGCTTACTTTTTCGGGGATCGCGATCTCGGTTATGCCCGAACCGCGGAAAGCGTAATTGCCTATAGTTTCCGTATTTACGCCCAAAGTGACTGTTTTAAGATCTACAAGTCCGGCAAACATCGAGTCGGGAACGGCGGTAACGCCGCTGCCGATAACGACGGTTTTAAGTCCCGTCCATTCCTTTACGAGACCGACGGGCAGCTCTGTAACATCGTTACCGACGGTAAGCGCGGCTTCGGCAGTCAAACCTTTAAACAATTCTCCGACGGTTGCGTTTACCGCATTGTACGTTACATCGGCTGCTGCCGTACCGGCAAACACGTTGCTGCCGATATTTTCCGCGCCCGTGCCTATGTATATCTTCGACAGTGACTTGGCGTTACGGAATGCATTGTCGCCGATCGAAACAACGCTGTCGGGTATGGCGATCTCTGTTATACCGACGCCCTTCGACGCGCCGCCGAACGCATAGCTGCCGATATTTTTAAGTCCGTCGGGCAGCGTTACTTCCGTTACGGAATCTTTATCCTGAAGTGCGCCGGCCGCTATGCCCAACGTTCCGGCACGTACCGCAAGCGTCGTTTCGGCGCCCGTATATTTATACAGGGTCTTGCCAATATACGCCGCGCCGGCAGAAAGTCCGGTATCGTATTTGGTAGAACCTAAAGCCGTAGCGCCTATTGCTTCCACATTATCCGCGCCCAAGATCTGTTCGAGATTCGTGCAGCCTCGGAACGCGCGTTGCCCTATCGTTTTTACGCTCGAAGGAATGAATACGCTTTTTATTACCGTTTGGTTCTCGAAAGCGCTATCGGCTATAGCCGTTACGGCTTTGCCGTCGTGTTCCGCCGGGATTATTACGTCCGTAGGCATGATCTGTCCGGTCTTCGCCGCTACGGTGTACGTATTGCCGACAGCCACGTAATTGAAATACGTGTCCGAGGTGGACGGTTTTATCTTCCACTTCGCGTAAAGCGTAAGATCGCCGGTAACCTTATCCTTTTCGAATGTCCAGATCTGCGTCAGCCCCTCGTCCTTGTACCAACCGTCAAACTCGTATCCGAGTTTCGTGGGATCCGCAGGTTCCGTCACATACTTTCCGGATGTAACGTCCTGACCGACAATGCCGGTGCCGCCGTTCGTATCGAATACAATAGTGTAAACCGTAGGCGGTTTTTTGTTGTCCGCGCCGTCGCCGCAAGCGACCACGCAGGCGCCCATAGTAGCGGTACACGCAAGCACTGCCAGCGTTGCCGCAATTTCCTTCTTTTTCATACAGTTTCCTCCTGTTTAATTTTATATAGGGTCGTTCGGGTCCCGTCGTCTGCGGTACGCATCGACGTACCCGAATATCCGCGCCGAGACCGCGCGATTTCCGCTTAAGCCCGGAATGACATGATTTATGCGAGTAAGCTTAAAGTACGGAATTTATCAGTCATTCCGGCGCGAGCGAAAAGCAGATCCGTCGGGATCGAAAGCTCTAATCTTTCATTTCCATATAAATCGTCAAATGTCCGCCGTCGTCATAGAATTTGATATAAACTCTGAAATGATGACTTTCGTCTTGCACGTACTTAAACGTCGGGTTTTCCACGTCCAAAAACGAATTAAATCCCGATGAATTGTAAGCTTTGATATAGTCGTCGGTCCTGTTCGCGCCGCTGCTTTCCAGATCGAAACCGCATTTGGGTTCGGGCGCACCGCGCTTTTGCGGAGCATTGGTGGGGTTGGGTCCGTAGACGCGCGACACCCATACTTGAATGAGATCGTTTGCGCGCAGCTCGAACCATTCGTTATAAAACTGCACCGGACCGCCGTACCCGGCAGTGACCGCACTTGGCACATCCGTGCCCGATACAAACAGCGGTATGCGTTCGATCTCGCCGGTATCTTGATGTTCGATGCGCAAGTAATGGATCATTTCTTCTTCCGCGTCTTCCGGCGGATTGACGGGATCTTTGGGCTGCGACAGCTCGGCGCGGAAATCCGCATACAGGTACGTTGTTTCCGTAACTTCGGGCACGGTCTCGAAATACCGTATCTCGGCATCTTGGACAGACCACCAGCCGTTAAATGTACAGTCGGTGCGCGATGTCGAAGGCACAGGCAACGTATCGCCGGTGAGCAGATAGGCGTTAGCGGTATGTATCTCGTCGCACTGAGCGTCTGTAAGCTTTACCGCGCCTTCCGAGACCGTGTTGTATACGGTTTGATTTGTCTTTGTATCCGTATAACTCCCCGGTACAAGATAGATATTTGCCGTTTCCGCATCGGAAGGAACAACGCCGCCTTCCGTTTCCGCCGCAGCCGCGGATCCTATCACTCCCAGCGCCAGCATAGCCGAAAGCGTTATCGATAAAATTTGCTTTTTCATATTTCTCACCTACCTTATCCGATATATCGCAAACGTGTATGCGCCGATCATTCCCGTCGGCGAAATACGCTCGCCTGTAGTGGAATAAACAAACTCCGCTTCATCGTCGGGACGGTTATCGGAAACTATGCGCTGTTCCGACGCCGTCGCGTTGACGAATATCCTGTACGCATGAGCATCGTCGGAGACCTGGTAACACATTATCATATCGCCCGTGCCCTGAGTGCTGTTGAACTGCGCGGTCCGGTTGGACACTTTTCCGCTGCGGAATGCCGTTGCGGATCTACGTATCTCGATCAAATTTTTATAAACCGTATAAATGGATGTCGGATCGATCTTCTGTTCCTTTACCCCGTCCAGCTTCGCATTGTTAGCGTCCCACGTCATTTTATAATTGTTGAACCCGATGTCGTAGTAACAGTTCGCGCTGTCGCCGTCCTTGAGTTTGCTCCACTTCATCGGCTGACGCAGCCATCTGTCTTCGTGTCCTTCGCCATCGCCTTCGCCGTTAGGGGTCTTGCTGCCGAACATCCCGAGTTCGTCGCCGCCGTAGATCCAAGTTATCCCCGGAACGGTAAGGCACATCCCGGCATACAGTTTGGCAAGATTGCCGGACAGTATAACATCGTCTTCGGTCTGTACTCCAGAATTTATCCAGTCGGATTGTGCCGGACTCCAGTACGAAAGCAGTCTGTCGCGTGCACGCTGTACGTCGTGATTACTTGTGAATACGCCGTCTATATAATCGCTTCTGTACAAACGGAAATCGAACTGCGTCGCTTGGTACTGAGTCATAGCCTTATTGTTGTACTGTTTGATCAGCGACTCCGCCGTCGATCCGGCTACAGAACCCTGCATTAGCTCGGGACGCGCGACCGTGCCGAGACATCCCGTCGTATCGTAATACCAATTGAAATTGAACTGCGAATCCAATCCTTCGTACAGCGCCGCTATCTTAATGGGATCGCCGTTAAAGTTTTCGCCCACGAGTATCGCATTGGGATAACTGGCTTTGAGCTTTGCGTTGAATTCCATAAAGAAATGCGCGTTCTTTTTTACGTCGAACGAATAGTCGCCGCTTTCGGAAATATCCTTTATTATTTGGCTCGAATGATTGGGGTTTTCGTTTTCCATGTAAATATGCTTTACCGCATCCAGACGGAAACCGTCGAGCCCGAAACTCATCCAGTACAGCGCGACCTGCAGTATAGCGTCGCGTGTGCCCTGATAATCGAAATTAAGCTCGGGCATGCCCGAATTGAAACTCGAATAATAATAATATCCGTTGCTGTCCTTAAACCACTGCTTTGCGGCGAGCCCTGTTTTGGGAACGTTATCCTCGTTCTGCCATGTGTAAAAATTCCGATAGTCGATAACCTTATAAGACCCGTCGGGCATCTTTACCGTTTCTTTAACCAGCTTTTGCGATTTGATGAACCACGGATTAGATGTCGCGGTATGGTTTAGAACGAAATCGAGCAGGACTTTCATTCCGCGTTTATGCGCTTCGTACAACAGCTCTCTGTAATCGTCGAGCGTGCCGAAACGCGGATCGACCGTAAAATAATCTTTTATTTCGTAGCCGTGATAACCGTTGGAAAGCTGAAACGGAGTGAGCCACAGCGTATCGACGCCCAACTCGTCCAGATAATCGAGCTTCGACGTTATGCCGCGCAGATCGCCCATGCCGTCGCCGTCGCTGTCCGCGAAGCTCGCCATAAAGATCTGATAACCTACGCTGTTGTTTTCCCAACCCTCCGCTACGGGTTGTTTTACATAAACGTCGTTATTGCCCTTGTTGGAAACTATGTCGTACTTCGTCACCGCCGAACCCGGTTCCAGTCCGTCGTACGGATCGAAAACCGCTCCGCTCTCGTACTTGGGCGTGCCGTCCTGCGCTTCGCTCTGGCGTACGAACCAGTGATAATCGCCCTTTTCTCGCTTGGCGTCCGCCATGTTAACGTATATGTCTCCGCCGTCGTTTACCCAGAATCCCGCGCCGTTGATACGGCTGTTTTGCGAAAACAGCTGTATACCCATTGTCGTGGTCTCGGAATAATCTATTTGAAGACCCTTATCGGTCTTGTTGGCAGCGTTCCAACCGGCATCCGCGTATTCGGCAGTAAGATCGACGTCGAAAACCGCTCCGCTTTCGTCCACTTTGCTCGGAAAGAACGAACGCCCTTCGCTGTTGGTCGGGAAAAACTCCCACGCCCACAGTCCCCAATCGCCGTAAACGTTGGATTCTATCTGCGTCGTATAGCCGGGTCTATCCGCGTTGTTTACCGTACCGTGTTCTGCGGCGTCGTGTGCACCGCGCAGATAATGAATATATAAATGATCCTTTTCGCCCCATGTAAGATTTTTCTCGTATTCGGCGGCTACGTTGTCGCCCTGAAGCATACGCCAATACGCTTTTAGCGTAATGTCCGACTTTACCGACGAAGAAAATTTATATTCGACGTTATTTCCCGTATACCAATAAACAAGATCGTGCGTGTTCTGCCAATTGCTCTCGGCAGAATATTCCAAAGTCGGCATGGTAGCGCGTTCGCCCGACTTGACTTTCTGCGCGGCAGGAGTGCGTACCCCTGCTTCCGCCGCTTCGGTCCCGACATCGAACGTCACGGTATAAACCTGCGGCGCAGGTCTTTCCCCCTCTTCGCCGCAACCGGTAAAAATGCCCGTAAACATACCGAACGCCGTCACCGCAGAAAGGAACAAACAAAAAATGTTCCGTCTTTTCGTCATGTAATTTCCTCCCATAATTGATTTTTGTGGTTCTTTGTTCTTTGGTTAACCGTTTAACAACGTCCGTAAAATAAATGCAAAGCAGATACCAGCCGCTTTGCCGCATTCGGTGATCCGTATATTGATCCGGTTAACCGTTTAATAAAGTGAGAAAAATATCTCCGTACCGTTATGTAATTTTTGATTTCGACTCTGTCACCTTGTTCCCCGCGTTTTTCCATAACCTATACTTTTTGCAAAAAGGTATTGACAAGGAAATTTCTATATGATATACTGTCTTCAAATAAAGTTTCGTACGGTTTCAAAGCATTTTGCGGCTTGCCGATACGAAAATCAAAATTCAAACCGTTTCACCAAATCGTATAGATTTTGGTGATTTTTTTTATTGACGGGCGTTATTATATGTTATAATAACGTTAAACGACGTTTGCGGAAATCGGATACCGACATTGCGGATCCGTACCTGCAAACTGCATAGCGGCCGATATAAGATCCGTCCGGGAACATAACATCTTTATATATTCAAGCGCTCAGGGTAACGCATATAAAGCACCAAGAGCGGTCTTACGAACACAGATAAACGGTCCGTATGATTTATGGGAGAATACTTATGAAAAATTACGCCTATGCGCGCGTATCCGCAAAAGATCAAAAACTGGAACGTCAACTCGACGCTTTTGCAAACTGCGGGATCGTTTTGGACAAAATCTACTGCGACAAAAAAAGCGGCAAGGATTTCGAACGGGATAATTACAAAAAATTGCTAAAAAAAATACGGCAAGGCGACTTGCTCGTAATAAAATCGATAGACAGACTCGGACGCAGTTACGATGCCGTTATCCTCGAATGGAAACGAATAACCAAAGACATCGGGGCGGATATTTTGGTGTTGGATATGCCGCTGTTGGATACGCGCTGTCACGAACGTCCGCTTATAGGAAAACTCATCGCCGATCTTGTTCTGCAACTGCTGTCTTTCGTCGCCGAAAACGAACGCGAAAATATCCGCGCAAGACAGGAAGAAGGTATCCGCGCCGCCAAACTGCGCGGCGTGAGGTTCGGCAGACCGCGGATCGCAATACCGGAAAACTTCCGCAAAGTCGCCGATGATTATTTGCAGCGCAAAATAACATATTCGGAAGCATTGAGGCTTACGGCAATGCGCCCGACCACTTTCTACCGATATGTAAAATCCATTTACGGAAATTTATAGCAACCGTCGCACCCCTACCGTTCGGTTAATATCCGATTATTTTCTCGATACATAAAACCGACCGAATATGCCACACTGTTTTCATCAAACAGTTACAAATACTTAAACACCCCTCGCTCCGATCGCGAGGGGTATTTGGTAAAGCATTCCCAACCTAAAACGAATGCTTACGATTCATGAATTACTTTCAAATCCTCTGCGCGAACGCCTACGTCGATTTCGTGATACAATTCCACACCTTCGGGCGATAAGTATTTTTCGCCGTTAAAGTATACAAGAAAAATTCCCGATCGTTCACCGCCGAGAATTATGCCTTTAGCTCCCATCGTCACTCCGCGTCGAGCATATTCCGCACGGTCTTTAATCAATTCAACGGTATCATATTCTTTCATATTATTTATCTCCGTATGGTGTTGTAAGTAATATATTTCCATTTGGATATGTCATCCAACCGGTTTTGAATGACAACAACTTGCCGTTTTTACCCGTTATTTTAACGATAATATCAATTCTTTGCCCGTAAGAATCCAATTTGTTCAACTGTTTTTCCATTTCGGCTTTAAGCGTATCGGAATCGGATATTGAAAATCCCAAATCATTAAAAATTTGTTCCTATACTTACGATTCATGAATTACTTCCAAATCCTCTGCGCGAACCGCCACTTCAATATCGGCTCTTAACGTATATCCGTGATCTTCATAATATTCACCGTCAAAAAAAACCAAGGCATACCCGTTTCGTTCTCCCATCATTATTGTTCCGACATCGCCTTTATATGTGCCTTCTTGCGCATATTCGGCACGGTCTTTAATTAGCTTGACCCTATCCAATTCTTTCATCAACAAAACCTCCAAATGGTGTAGTAAGCAATATCTTGCCATCGGGATATGTCATCCAACCGGTTTTGAATGACAGTGATTTTCCGTTTTTACCGTTCAGTGTTACTTTTATGTTAATTCTCTGTCCATATGGATTTAACTTGTTTAATTCGTAATCGCCCGAAATATATGCAACATTAGCTTGTTTTTCCATTTCGGCTTTAAGCGTATCGGAATCGGATATTGAAAATCCCAAATCATTAAAAATTTGTTCCTTACCGTCATTGTATAATTTGTTGAATATATACCCTGTAAACTTTTCGATATGACATTCCGTCGTCACGTTTATATCGTCTATGCGCTCGGTTTTGCAGTGACAGTTTTCGTGTAACGGCGATTCGGGACATTTGTTTTCCGCAAAGCAACAGCCGTTCATATTCAGGCATTTTGCGCAGTGCGTGGGGATAATCGCGGCTTTTAACACGTTTGAGTGTTTTTCGGGATTTGAGTATGCCGGCTTAGTATTCGGATGCACCCACTTTACCCATTGTACTGCGGCGGCTTTATTTGCCAATTCGGCAGTTTGTTGTAAATTCATTGTACGCTCCTTATCGATTTTTGTCAATATAGTAGCATATAATTGCTGACAACACAGTGTCAATATTTACGTAATGTACCGGAAAATTTTTGTATGGTCGTTCGAGACGAATGGCGGCAACCGGATTGTGCGCTATACGCGCACGGGCTTCGGCTCCGCCGAGCGCCTAGCGAACCATGCGGTGAAATCGCCTTTCCGTTCTATTTTTGCTTTGCTCCGCACCGCATGGTCTTGTCACTCATTCCTGCCAAGCAAAAACGACCCGAACGGGTCGTTATGCTTGGTAGGAATGAGTGGACTCGAACCACCGACCCCCACCTTATCAGGGTGGTGCTCTAACCTGCTGAGCTACATTCCTTTATGATCTTATTCGTTATAGTTTTTTTCGGTTGTTTTCCGTCGAACCGCGACCCCACACCTTATACTCGCTTCGCTCGTGCTTCGTAGCAGGGTGGTGCTCTAACCTGCTGAGCTACATTCCTTTAGATCTTTTTTGTTATAGTTGTTTTCGGTTGTTTACCGTCGAACCGCGACCCCACACCTTATACTCGCTTCGCTCGTGCTTCGTAACAGG